>NZ_MUFJ01000010.1:0-90997 GCF_001996245.1 Salinivibrio sp. MA607
GTCAGGTATTGTAAATGAATAGTCAGGTATTGTAAATGAATAAAAAAACAGCGCTTATTAGTGGTATTACAGGCCAAGATGGTTCTTATTTGGCAGAGTTGTTGGTTGAAAAAGACTATGAGGTTCATGGGATCATTCGTCGTGCGTCATCGTTTAATACTGAGCGTATCGATGCACTTCGTAGTAGGAACACTCAAGTACACCTTCACTACGGTGACCTAACAGATTCATCGAATTTGATTCGTTTAGTGAAAGAAATTCAGCCAGATGAAATCTACAACTTAGGCGCAATGTCACATGTTGCGGTGTCGTTTGAGTCGCCTGAATACGCAGCGGATGTTGATGCGATGGGCACTATCCGCTTGCTCGAGGCCATTCGTATCAATGGGCTCGAGAAGAAAACCCGTTTCTATCAGGCGTCTACTTCTGAGTTATATGGTGAAGTGCAAGAAATCCCTCAACGTGAAACCACGCCATTTCATCCTCGCTCTCCTTATGCGGTTGCTAAGATGTATGCATATTGGATCACGGTTAACTATCGTGAGTCTTATGGCATGTACGCATGCAACGGTATTTTATTCAACCATGAATCACCTCGCCGTGGAGAAACATTCGTCACCCGTAAGATTACACGCACCTTGGCCAATATCTCTCAAGGATTAGAGTCGTGCTTACATCTTGGTAATATGGATGCACTGCGTGATTGGGGTCACGCGAAAGATTATGTGCGCATGCAGTGGATGATGCTGCAACAAGATGTAGCCGATGATTTCGTCATAGCGACCGGCAAGCAGATTTCAGTGCGTGAGTTTGTGCGTATGTCTGCCAAAGAGGCGGGGATTGAGCTCGCATTTTCCGGTGACGGTGTGGATGAAATAGCGACTGTTACTGCGGTTGATACTGACAAAGCGCCCACAGTAAGCGTAGGTGATGTAATTATTCGGGTCAGTCCAAAATTCTTCCGTCCTGCTGAGGTAGAAACTCTATTAGGTGACCCGAGCAAAGCGAAAGCGAAGTTAGGTTGGGTACCTGAAATAACAGTTGAAGAGATGTGCGCTGAAATGGTGGCGGCAGACATTGCTAAAGCCAAACAACATGCCCTCTTAAAGGCGCATGGTTTTGATGTTGCAATTTCTTTAGAAAACTAATTGGTGTCAATTGTGAAGAAACGTGTTTTTGTTGCGGGCCATAATGGCATGGTGGGCTCAGCGATCGTTCGCCAACTCTCTGCTCGTGATGATATTGAGATCATCATACGTTCTCGTAACGAGTTAGATTTACTCGATCAACATGTAGTGAATGAATTTTTTGCTGCTGAGCGGATTGATCAAGTTTACCTTGCGGCGGCTAGAGTAGGCGGTATTCACGCTAACAATGTTTACCCTGCAGAGTTTATTTATGAAAACTTGATGGTAGAGTGTAACGTTATTCATGCTGCGCACAAGAATAACATTCAGCACCTGTTATTTTTAGGTTCATCCTGTATTTATCCAAAGTTAGCAGCACAGCCTATGAAAGAAAATGCGTTGCTAACCGGTGCGCTTGAGACGACAAACGAGCCTTACGCGATAGCGAAAATTGCTGGGATTAAACTGTGCGAGTCTTATAACCGCCAGTATGGCCGCGACTATCGCAGTGTGATGCCGACCAATTTATATGGGGAAAATGATAACTTTCATCCCGAAAACTCTCACGTAATTCCCGCACTAATGCGACGTTTTCACGAGGCAAAACTCAACGGTGACGCTGAAGTTGTTGTGTGGGGAACGGGTAAGCCTATGCGAGAATTTTTGCATGTAGACGATATGGCTGCTGCCTCTGTACACGTAATGGAGCTTGACGCTAAAACGTATCAAGCCAACACAGAGCCTATGCTATCGCACATTAATGTTGGTACTGGTGTGGATTGCACCATTCGTGAAATGGCTGAGACCATGGCCAAGGTAGTTGGTTACGAAGGGAAGCTTGTGTTTGATAGCTCTAAGCCTGATGGTACACCCCGTAAGCTGATGGATGTGTCACGGCTGTCAGCACTAGGCTGGCACTATCAGATCAGCTTGGAAGAAGGTTTAACGAAAACCTATCAATGGTTTTTGGCCAATCAAGATACCTTCCGTCAGTAACGAGTGGAGGGATGATGCAACGATTAGAGACAGAGTTATTCAAAACTGTTGTGGCCGCGACGCCGCTAATATCCATGGATCTGATTGTTCGTAATACGAATGGTCAGATCCTACTGGGTTTAAGAAACAATCGCCCTGCACAAGGGTATTGGTTTGTACCTGGTGGTCGGATAGCTAAAGACGAAACATTCACACAAGCCTTTTCGCGGCTAACGGCGATAGAGCTAGGACATGAGCGCTCGATAGAAGAAGCCACGTTTCTTGGTCCGTATCAGCATTTTTATGTGGATAACTTCTCTGGTAATACTTTTTCGACTCATTATGTGGTACTCGGTTATCAACTAACGCTAGATCTTGATTTATCCGCATTGCCTAATGAACAGCATCAAGGATATCAGTGGTGGAGTGAAGCCGATTTACTTCAATCCGATCACGTGCATGCGAACACCAAAGCGTACTTTTCTCATCAATATCAATAGAATTAGGTAAACGCCATGTTATTACCTGTCATTATGGCTGGCGGCTCTGGTAGCCGTCTGTGGCCGCTCTCTCGCAGTTTATATCCCAAACAGTTTATTCGCTTGACTAGTGAAAAAAGTATGCTGCAAGAAACCGTTGCTCGTTTAAACGGCGTTGAACACCAAGCGCCACTGTTTATCTGCAATGAGGATCATCGATTTATTGTTGCAGAGCAGCTGCGCGAAACACAACAAGCACACAGTGGCATATTACTCGAGCCGGTTGGACGTAACACCGCTCCGGCAATTGCGTTAGCGGCCTTGCATGCACAACAGCAAGGTGATGACCCGATGTTGCTTGTGCTTGCCGCCGATCATGTCATCAATGCTACAGAACCGTTTAAACAAGCTATTAGGGATGCACAGCCTATTGCGGAAAGTGGCCAGCTAGTTACCTTTGGTATTGTCCCTCACGCTCCCGAAACCGGATATGGCTATATAAAAAAAGGTGAGGCCTATTCGGAGGTTGGTTTCCATGTCAGCGAGTTTGTAGAGAAACCCGCGCTGGAAACGGCTGAGCACTATGTTCAAAGTGGCGACTATTGCTGGAATAGTGGCATGTTTATGTTCAAAGCCTCGCGTTTTCTTGAGGAGCTACAGGCGCATCGCCCCGATATCTTAGCTGCGTGTCAACAGGCGATGGCACAAGCTAAACCCGATCTTGATTTTGTGCGTGTAGACGAAGCGGCGTTTGAGCAATGCCCGGCCGAATCAATCGATTATGCGGTGATGGAAAACACGCAAGATGCTGTGATGGTCCCTATGGATGCCGGATGGAGTGATGTGGGCTCATTCAGCGCGTTGTGGGAAATCTCGCCACGAGATGAGGCGGGTAATGCCGTGGTTGGCGATGTGCTGATAGAGGCAGCTGAAAATAATTATATTTATTCTCAAGATAAGTTGGTTTCAGCAGTGGGGGTTGAAGATCTTGTCATCGTAGAAACCAAAGACGCAGTGCTTGTGGCTAATCGCCATAAAGTCCAAGATGTTAAAAGTATTGTTAGCCAACTGAAGCAACGAGATCGCACTGAGTATCAGCAACATCGAGAAGTCTATCGCCCTTGGGGATCACATGACGAAATCGCTGCGGGTGATAGGTATCACGTTAAGCATCTCAAGATTAAACCGGGAGAGCGTACTGCTCTGCAACAACATCATCATCGTGCGGAGCATTGGGTAGTGGTGCAAGGTACCGCCAAAGTCACGAATGGTGATAAAAGCTATCTCGTTGCTGAAAATGCTTCAACGTTTATTCCGTTAGGTGCGCCTCACCGGATTGAGAACCCAGGAAAAATCGATCTGCATCTTATTGAAGTTCGCTCCGGCTGTTATCTCAATGAAGATGATGTGGTGCGGTTAGAAGAGTATGGCGTGGGCTATTAAATGAAAGTTAGTATTATTACCGCAACTTTTAACAGTGAAAACACGATCAAAGATACGTTAGCATCACTCGATAGCCAAGATTATCCCAATATCGAATATATTGTTATTGATGGCGGGTCTACGGATAAGACGGTAGAGACCGTAAAACAGCACTCCAAACGCCTGACCAAAATTATTAGTGAGCCCGACAAAGGCATTTATGATGCGTTAAATAAGGGCATTCAGACTGCAACGGGCGATGTTGTTGGTTTTTTGCACTCAGATGATATGTTCGCATACTCATCGGCGGTTACAGATATTGTCAATCAATTATCAATTCACGGTGCTGATGCGGTCTATGCGGACCTCGATTATGTTGGAGCGGATAATACGGCTAACGTAGTCAGGCGTTGGCGTTCAGGTGAGTATCAGCGTAACAAACTGACTAGGGGCTGGATGCCACCGCACCCTACTTTTTACATGAAGCGCTCCTGTTACCAAGCCTATGGCGGCTTTGACCTTAGATTTCGGATTGCAGCAGATTATGATTCGTTATTGAGGTACTTGTTTGTCAATGGGGTTAAAACGACCTATTTACCACAAGTAACGATAAAAATGCGCCTTGGTGGGATTAGTAATCGAAGTATAAAAACGATATATCAAAAAACGAAAGAAGATATTCGTGCATTAAAAAATAATCAAATATCATGGTTTTCTGCCATCATGTGGAAAAACGTTTCTAAGATCTCCCAGTTTTTTTGAGAATAATATGCTTGTATCCCAAAGAATAATCGCAAAATCTAGTATTCAATTTGGTACCAGTGGTGCGCGCGGGTTAGCTACTGACTTTACCAATAATGTGTGTGCTGCGTTTACCGTGGCGTTTGTGGCAAGCTTGGAAAATAAAACACCGATAAAGCAAGTAGCACTTGCGATTGATAATCGCCCCAGTAGTCCAGATATGGCTCATGCTTGTGCTGCTGTCTTGCTGCAACAAGGTATTGAACCTATTTATTACGGAGTGGTGCCGACGCCCGCGCTTGCGTATGTTGCGATGCAACAGGCGATTCCCGCCATTATGATCACTGGAAGCCATATTCCTTTTGACCGCAATGGCCTTAAGTTTTATCGCCCTGACGGTGAAATAACAAAGGCGGATGAGCAAGCGATTTTGGGTGCGCAAGTGGCTTTTTCTCCTGTGAAAGAACTACCTACTTTGCAGGTGAATGAAACAGCGGCCAAGCAGTATATTGAACGCTACACCCGTTTATTTTCAGATTCCGTCTTGCAGGGTAAACGCATCGGTATTTATGAACACTCAAGCGCTGGGCGTGATTTATATCGTGTGATTTTTGAGGCCTGCGGTGCTGAAGTCGTTTCCTTAGGTCGTAGTGATGAGTTTGTCCCCATTGATACTGAAGCCGTCTCTGATGAAGATAAAGCGAGAGCGGTTGAATGGTCACGAGACCATCAATTAGATTTTATTTTCTCAACCGATGGTGATGGGGATCGACCTCTGCTTGCTGACGAGCAGGGTACATGGCTACGTGGTGATACCTTATGTGCATTGTGTGCGCAAGACTTAGGTATTAAAGCCATTGCGATGCCTGTTAGCTGTAATACCATGATTGACGGGCTAACGGGCTTTAAACAAGTCAAGCGTACGAAAATTGGCTCCCCTTACGTTATTGAGGCATTAAGTGAGCTTAGTCAGGATGCGACTTCAGTAGCGGGCTTTGAAGCGAATGGTGGTTTTCTGCTCGGCAGTGATGTTCAGCTCAATGGGCAGACGCTTAAGGCACTACCAACACGGGATGCTGTATTGCCGGCGATTATGGTCATGGCAAGCACGGTTGGCAAGTTGGCTGATCGGGTTGGTGCATTGCCGACTCGCTACACAGCCAGTGATAGACTAAAAGAAGTGGATAAATCTATCAGCCAAGTGTTGATTGAAGAGGGGATTGAATCGCCGCAATCACTTTTGGCTAAGTTTGATATGGCAAGTTCAACGGTCTCCGGTGTGGATACAACCGATGGATTGCGTCTTACGCTAGGCAACGGTGATATTGTGCACCTACGACCATCAGGTAACGCACCTGAACTGCGCTGCTATACCGAAAGTGATGAGGCAGCAAAATCCGAAGCGCTGGTTGGCAAAGTACTGGCGGCGATTAAGCGTATTTACTCAATATAGACGCACCATCGTTATTATTTGAATGCGGAATACAGTAAAGAAACTAGATGTAGATCGTGCTCGCATTGAAGCTATTGCTTTTTCCGTCATCGGTATTCGTTAATGGGAATACGGAAAGGTCGGAAAGTAGTTTCTAGGCCCTAGGAACTTTATCTACAGCGCCTGTCACGATCAGCCCTAATTTTAACACCGGCGCCAACTTTGGCTTTGATGTCGGATGGCGCGCGGCTAGCTTTGGGTATTCGTGATTCACATTGTGCAGGCGCTTATGCCGACCTACGCCAATGGTGCCATTGGTGTTTGTCCGATCTACGCGAGATTCGGGATCTTGAATACTGAGAAGAGCGAAAAGCAGTACCTAGGATCCAAGGGCCAAGGAACTTTATCTACGGGGCCAGGCACGATATGCTTTTTTCGTATTTCGTATTTCGTATTTCGTATTTCGTATTTCGTATTCCGCCAGGTGATTCCATTGGTGGCGATGACACAAGCCCAAGTATATATTGAATAATAGATTTCCGTTCTTGTTCTATTTCTCCTCGCTCGTATCCACCTGCATTCTTAAAAAAGGGAGCAGTACCAGCCCAATGGTCACCGCGCATAACGCTATCGCGATAAAAAAGCCTTGCCACGCAAAAGCTTCAATAATCAGCGCGAGAGGGTAGCCAGCGGCGGCTGCGCCTAAGTAGGCAAAAATGCCGACAAAGCCTGTCGATGCGCCTGCTGCTTGTTTGTGGGAGCACTCAGCCGCAGCCATGCCAATGAGCATTTGTGGACCAAACACAAAGAAGCCCACGCAAAATAGCAACAGTGCGTGAATAAAAATATCGGTGAACGGAAATAGCCAGAATGCAGCGACCGATAGAAAAATACCAGTGGCAAACAAAATGCACATGGGCCCGCGGTTACCGGCAAAAATTCGATCAGATCCCCAGCCTGCGACCAGCGAGCCTAATACCCCGCCGACTTCAAACATGGCCAAGGCAACATTGGCTTGAATCAAGCTGTAGTGATGCTGTTGGGTAAGATAAATATTGCCCCAGTCGTAAATGGCGGTGCGGACGATATACACCATGATATAGCTGACCGCGAGTAACCACAGATAGCGGTTGGTGAGCACATAGCGATGCAAAATAGTGCGATAGGCTAAAGAAGGGCTGTCTGCTTCGTGAAATTGCTCTAGCTTGTCTTTGCGCCAATCGCCAATATTGGGCAACCCAAGTGATTTGGGTTTATCACGTAAGTAAAAAAACAATAACAGCCCAATCACAATCGCGGCCACGCCGGGTAAGGCAAACCCAGCCTGCCAATTCACATGGATGACTAAATACGCGACTAACACCGGCACAATGGCACCACCAAGGTTATGTGCTGTATTCCAAACAGCCCACCATACGCCACGCTCGTTGCGGGAGTACCAGCTGGTTAGCAAGTTGGCACACGCTGGCCATCCCCATCCCTGAAACCAAGCATTAGCCACCCACAATGCAGTCAAAGCAGCAATACTGTGCATTTGGCTGAAAACCAGGCTAATCACGCCCGTCAATATCAGCCCTGTGCTCATAAAAAAACGTGAGTTGGTTTGATCTGCAATCATTCCCGATACAAACTTCGACACGCCGTAGGTTAACGAAAATAGCGTTCCCATTAAGCCGATATGCGCCATATCGATATTTAGGTTTGTAATCAACGCCGGCGAGGCAGCACTCAGTGTTTTACGGGTTAAATAAAAGCCTGCATAGCCCATATACATGCCCAGCATAATATGGCGCCGCCAATAGGCGTAGAGGGTGTCTTGGGTACGCGTCTGTGTTGTCATGATCTTACTTGTTTAAGGTATGTGTGGAAGTGATAGCGTGAGCGATGTTCCATTTTGATTGGATTGAATATCGCAATCGCCGCCCATTGCTACGACTCGCTCTCGAATGCCTTTCAGACCAAAGCCGTTAACGGTGTCTTTAGGGGTAAAACCACAGCCGTCATCCGTCACTTGCAAGGCGCTAGTATGACCCAATGAAATAACAACGGCGACATGACGTGCATTGGCGTGTTTATGAATATTATTCAATGCCTCTTGGCAAATTCGGTAGAGGGTAACACGCACGGTGTCGCTTACTGGGTGATGGTGAGTAATCGAAAGTTTTATATCAATCCCTTGGACGGCAAATCCCATATCATGCGCCAACTGGCTAACGGCATCATCAAAGCTAACATCATCTAAAACGGTTGGTCGCAATTGCGCAAGTAAGGTTTTAGTTGATTGATAAATGTTCATCGACATGTCTTCAATCACTTGCACATACGGGGCATAAGCGTGATCGTTATCCAGTCGTTTAATGATATTCGCGTGGGTTTTGATGGCGGTTATGTTCTGGCCGACATCATCGTGTAGCTCGCGAGCAATATCTCGTCGGATCTTTTCTTCAGTGCTGATCAGTTGACGCGACAAATATTGGTTTTTGCGCAGTTGTTGCTGAATACCAGTAGTAAGATCGCGCTGACGCTGCACGGCAAGCCCCAGCCCAATGCCGGTCATGGTTTGCACAGCAAGTGATRACAATAACTCGACAGTGGCTACCGTGGCGGTCGCTGAGGCGTCTGTATGGGCAGCCACCAATGCCAAACTATTGAACAGAGTCGCCAGAAATGCACCTTGCCAGCCATATTTTAGCGCAAACAAAATGATGGGAATCGCCAAACAAAACGGTGCAAAACGGTCCAGTGAGGGAGGTAATTGCGTTTGAATGAGTAAGTTAAAGATAAACGCGGCGCTGCATATTAGCCCATCGCGCCAATGAAAGAGGATCGGCGTGTGTGCGATACGGGCAGAAACCATGCCCCATGGCTTTGAGAACAGGTAAAAAGTGAGCAAATAGCAGCAGGGCAGGACAATTAACATGGCGGTAAGCGGCGCCAGTAATAACAGCATGTTATCGCTTGATAACGTCGCCCCCAGACTCACGATAGTGGCACTTTGGCCCAACCCCGCCACACTGGCGAGTAATAAAAACGGCCAATGGTGGCGGTGCGCATAAGCCGTTAGTACATGACATATTGGCCATGAAAGAACACTGAGTAACCCTAAACGAAGCCAATCTTGGCTGGGTAAGTATTGAAAAAGAATGGCCAAGGCCAGCCATTCGGCCAAGTAAATGGCCGCCCAATACGTACGACGAGTTGTGATAATCAATCCAAGGCGACAGGCAAAGGGTAAAAATACCACTGCGAGGGTATTCGTGGGCAAGAGAAAACGGCTGATCACCCAAAGGCTCACCCATGCACAGAGTACGAAAAACAAAATGCAAAGGGCGTTGATGACCCAGTTAACCGTGGCTTTGTTCATACATCCTGTTGGAGTTTTTTTGCTAGGCACACATTGTTATCGACCGCGAGTTTTTCCATTGCATTGGCGCGGTGAACATGCACTGTTTTTGGGCTAATCCCCAATTGGTCGGCAATGTGTTTGATCGCATATCCGTCTGCAATCAGGGTCGCCACTTGCTTTTCACGGCGGGTGAGTGTGGCTAATTGACACGACGAAGGGTGGGTTGGTGCAGCGAGTTGCAGTGCGATATCTTTGGTCACAAAGAAGCCACCTTGCGCCAATGTTCTCACAGCTTGAATGAGATCATCTGGGTGGCAGTTTTTACTGAGGTAGCCTTTAGCACCCAGTTGCAGTGCTTTTTCAATCATACTGGCCGAGTCATGAACACTTAGCATTAATGTGTTAATACTAGAGGGAAGCTGCTCGAGCAAGTGCAGGCCGCTCTCATTAGGCATAGAGATATCCATAATACAGACATGCACCGGCAATCCAGGTAGGTGCTGGCGGGCCTCTTTTGCCGAGCCAAATTCCCCAATCACATTGATATCAGGTTCAATATTTAACAGTTGACCAAAACCGGACCGTACGATTCGATGGTCGTCAATCAATACAACGTTGATCATAGACTGCCTGCAAAAAGCAGTACATTAGCGCCAGTATGACGCTAATGCAATGTGGTATATCAATTGTTGAGCGCGCAGCGCTGTGGGGCTGACTGCGCGTTCAATTTATAATGCCTGTGCCTTGAGCTTCATCGCCTTTTTCTTTTTGCGGATTTTGTGCTCTTCAGCGACAGCCACCATGGCCAGTAAGCCTAAGCAGATCAGTGCAGAGGCATCCAGTGCCGCAAAGGTGCCTTTCCAGCCCGTTAAGCCAAAGACTGGCGTGCCATCGGCCACCATACCTAAGCCCAGTTTAGCGAAGCTGTCACCAATCAGATATGCAAAGGTACCTTTCACGCCATCGGCGACACTGATCGCTTTTTTCGGTACAAAGCCAACCGCGGCGACACCGATCAATAGTTGCGGACCAAACACGAGAAAACCGAGCGCAAACAATGCAGACAGGTACATAAATTCGCTGGTGGCGTATTGGTAGAACTCGAGTGTCATGACAATGAGCCCGAGGGAAACGCAAGCAACCAGTGCACGGCGCCCGTTAGCAAGATCTGAAAGGTATCCCCACATTAGTGTGCCAACCAGCGCGCCGACTTCAAACATGGTAAAGCCAGAAATCGCGGTCTCTTTTGAGAAGCCCAGCTCTTGATACGCATACACGGTAGACCATTGATCGATACCAATGCGAACGATGTATAAGAAGATGTTAGCAAAGCATAGCAGCCAAATGACTTTGTTTTTCAAGATATACTTAAGGAACATTTCCTTTTTCGTCATCTTGTTTTCTTCAGATTCACGATCTTCATCACTTATCGGTTCTTCGAAAAGCTCTTCTACGGTGCCTAGCCCATAGGCTTCTGGTGAGTCACTACCATATCGCATCCCAATTGCACCAACGATGATTGCAATGACTGCAGGGAACACGAACATCCCGATGACGTTACCATCAAAGAAAACGTTGGCACCAAACAAGGCCACACCGGCGGCACCGGCACCACCGACATTGTGCGACATATTCCACAAACCAAGGTATGACCCGCGTTTGTTGCTCGGTGTCCATTTAGTAATGGTTGAGTAGCTTGATGGACCACCGGTACTTTGGAAAAAGCCGCTCAGTGAGTAAAACGCCACCATTAGAAAGAGGCTGATGCTACCGCCGCCCAAACTTAAGCTGAAGCCAAGCATACAAAGACCAGAAAGGATCAGCATAAACGGGAGGAATTGCTTTGTATTCTTGCCATCGGCGTAGTAGGAAACAACGGTTTTACCAATTCCGTAGGTGACAGAGAAACCGAGACCAATCATCCCCAATTCGGTCATGGAGAGGCCATACTGATTGATCATATCGTTCTGAGCGACGTTGAAGTTTTTTCGCACCAGATACATGGTTAAATAGCCAATAAAAACGACTAAGTAAGATTGCAGGAAAGGTTTGAGCCACATTTTTCTGCGCTGTTCAGCGGGCAGATCTAATGTGGGCTTTCTGACTTGATTGAGAAAGTTCAACATAAGTTCGCTCGTAAGTGAGTGGAGGTAATGGCAAGCAGTATACGGCGCGATGACGCCGCTCCCTTGAGACGACGGCTTAGTTGAACTAGGAAATTGTCTTAGTTTTTATTGAGTAGGTTATAAATCGTGAAAGGCATCACAACAAACGTTAAGCATCATAAAAGACGAGAACGATAAACGGCTGAGTAAAAGGCCAGGAAGCAGTTCCAAGCCTCGATCTTCTCCGTATTCTGTAAGCGAAGCGCTCCGTATTCCCATTCACGAATACCGATTACGGAATACAGAGTACAGGAAAAGCAAAGGCCTCAATGCAAGTATGAAGCTGCTCTTCTCCGTATTCTAGACCCTCATTTATCCTATCTGATTAAACACCCTCACAGCGCCGCCCTGGCAGTGTAATTGATACTCGCTCGTACACGCCGGTATAAAAATAGACTCGCCTTTTTCAATGGTCAGCTTGTGGTCGCCATGAGAAACAGTCAGTGAGGCATCAATGGCGAAGATAATTTCACCGCTGTGCATATGGCATGTGAGATCGTCAACATGATGGTAATGCGTAAAGGAAAAATCAGGCACCGCGACCGGGTAATGCGTTCCTTGGTCAGTGCGTGTCGGTTCGAGTGTTATGTTAGCCGTTGCGATGGGAGCAAAGCTTGTACAGGCGATCAGCTCATCAACATCGATATGCTTGGGGGTGAGTCCGGCTCGCAATACGTTGTCGGAGTTGGCCATGACTTCGAGCCCGACGCCGTTGATGTAAGCGTGAGGGGTGCGGGCGTGCAAAAACATCGCTTCCCCCGGCGCGAGTGTCACGACATTCAGCAATAGCGGCGCAAAGAGGCCGACATCTCCTGGGTACTGTGTCGCTAAATCAATAATGGTATCGAAGGGGGCTTCCGTCGCATTTTGATTGGCCACTGCCATTAAAGCGTCGACTGCTGCCGCTTTATCGGTTGCCTCAAGCGCTAATAGCTGAGCAAAGGCGCTTTGTAGCGTGTCTTCAGCCGGGGAATCGGTAAAGGCTTGAAAAATTGGGTTGAGTGAATCGTGATTGATTTTTGCAATGTTCGCAATAATGTCTGAATAAGGGCGAAACCCGTTCATCGCTTTAAACGGGGTCAGCGCATAAATCAGTTCAGGCTTGTGATTGGGATCTTTATAGTTGCGGTGCGCGGCTGATAGGGGAATGCCTTGTTGGTTTTCTTTTTGATAGCCGTGTTCGGCTTCTTGCTTGCTCGGGTGTACCTGGATGGATAACGCTGTGTCTGCGGCGAGCACTTTGAATAGAAAAGGCAGTTCACCAAAGCGTTGATGAATCTCAGCGGATAAGGCGGATTGCGGGTCAGACGCAATCAAGGTATTAAGCGGCAGCCAAGCTTCGCTAACGTGTATCTCGGAGCTGGCTTTAGGGTGCGCGCCCATCCAGATTTCAGCTTGCGGCTGTTGGTCGGGGTTCGCAATATTAAACAGTGCTGGCAGAGCCGTGCAGCTCCCCCATTGATAGGTTTGAATGGGATTGCGCATTAAAAAAAAGGGCTGTGAGTGAAATGGGCTATTCATACAAGCGATACTCTTAAACGAGAGGATATAGTCTTAAACGAGAGGATATAGTCTTAAACGAGAAAATATACTCTTAAACGAGAAAATATACTCTTAAACGAGAAAATCGGCCCCGATTGGCGAGGCCGAAAGTGATAATAATGGTGTGGTTATAGCATAATTAAGCGGCTGATTGCAGCCACTGGGCTTTGCGTGCCTTCTTCAAGCTGACGCAAACCAATGCAGTCACCACCGCGCCGGCAATCATACAAATAAGGGCAATAACAGGTTTGTTCATTGCGCCCAGTAATGCCACCACGGGGCCACCATGCGCCACGCTGTTAGTCACACCGAATCCAAAGGCCATCACCGCCGCCACCATGGAGCCAATCATATTGGCGGGGATCACCGCAATAGGATCTTGGGCGGCAAAGGGAATCGCCCCTTCTGAAATCCCGACCAGGCCCATGGCCCCCGCCGCTTTACCGGCTTCGTGTTCAGTGGCTTCAAAGATATTAAGCTTACGGCCTAGCACGGTTGCTAAACTCATTCCTAGGGGAGCAACTGGGATAGCACAGGCCATCGCACCCATAAATTGAGTTTGTCCGCTGGCAATCATCCCCACTGAAAATAAGAAAGCCACTTTATTGAATGGGCCACCCATATCAAAGCCTGCCATACCGCCCAGTACAATCCCTAATAAAATGTAGTTACCGGTGCTCATGGCGGTGAGCATAGCGGTAAGTGAATCCATCAGGCTGGCAATGGGCGCCCCAATCACAAAGATAAATAGCGCGGCGATAAACAGGGTACCGGTAATCGGCGCAATCATAATGGGAACGAGTGGTTGGAGGAATTTATGGTAATTAATTCCGCTGACCCATTTGACGAAATACCCCACAAGCAAACCCGCAATGATGGCACCGATAAAGCCGGTGCCCGCTTCAGCGCCGTAAAAGCTGCCGGTATTGGCAATCCAGCCACCAATTAACCCTGGCGCAAGTGCCGGGCGATCCGCAATCGCATAGGCGATATAGCCGGCAAGCACTGGGATCATTAATTGGAAGGCAATCACACCGACATCGAGCACTTGTTGCCATGCACTGCCTTCTGGAATGGCCATGCCCGCTTCCGTTGGCTCACCGCCAATGGCGAGAGACAGCGCAATCAATAGCCCGCCAGTGACCACAAAGGGGATCATGTGCGAGACCCCATTCATCAGATAGCGATATAAGTTACTCCGCCAGTTTGTGGTGCCAGTGGACGGTGCGTTGGTGTTTGTGCTTTGCTTGGACGTACCCGCGGCTTGATAAGGGCTGGCATTAAGTGCGTTTTCGATTAAGCCTTTACCGTCGCGAATTGCTTCTTTAACGCCGACTTCGACCACAGCTTTGCCGTTAAAGCGGGTCATATCGGTTTGTTTATCACAGGCAACGACAATTGCATCGGCGCGTAATATGTCGTCTTGTGTGGGTGAGTTTTTAACCCCAATCGAGCCGTTGGTTTCTACTTTTATCTCATAACCCAGTTCGTCAGCGGCTTTTTCAAGCGCTTCGGCCGCTAAATAGGTATGTGCCACCCCCGCCGGACAACCGGTTACACCAATAATGAGGCCTTTTTTCGGTCCCGTATTATTGCTTTCTTTGCTGGGCTGAGTCAGCAGGGTCATGACCTCACTGGGCGTGTTGGCTGCAAGCAGCGCTTGCGTGAATCCTGGCTCAATAAGTTTGGAAGAAAGGGAAGCCAGCACTTCAATATGATGGTCGCCACCGTTAGTGGGAGAGGCAATCATAAAAAAGATATGAGACCGCTCGCCATCTTCTGCACCGTAATCGATGCCGTCTCGGCTAATACCGATGACCACACCGGGTTTGGTAACAGCGTCACTTTTTGCATGAGGAAGTGCGATGCCCGCTTCAAAGCCTGTATTACCTAGGGYTTCGCGCGCATTCACATCCGCAATAAATGCGGCTTTATCACTAACACGGTCATTATCGACCAATGCTTGGCTCAGTTCATTAAATACATCTTGCTTGCTGGTGGCGTCGAGGTTGAGACGTATCAAGCGCTCGTTGATCAGTTCAGATATCATGATGGGCTCCTGCCGATTCGTGTGAACATGGTGATCAGTTTGCGCCCGTATGCGGCTGGAAAATAGTGCAGAGAAATAGCATTTACTGGATGATTGTGCCCAACCATTTTTAATGTGATCTCGCTCATTAGCGGCAATGGCAGATCGTATGGGTATAATGGCGGTGTTGCTGATGCGTCGTACTGACGCCGTTTGCGGTCATTTGCCGTTTTGGACAGCGAGCCCGAAAACGATCGGATAGGGATGATAATGAAAGCCTCGACACCTACCAGCTTTTCTCATTTGCTTGAACTACTGAAATCACCTGACGAGCAGTTTGGTCGGGTGATCTTTGCCAATGATTGGCAAGTGCCTGAGCCTTTTAGCTATCAAGTTAACTTTCCACGCTTAGAAATTGTGGTGTCTGGCCAATATACCAATATTGTCTCGACGCCTGAGGGCGTAAAAACACACACGTTGGTCGGTGGCGAGGCGCTTTATATCGCGCCAAACTGCTGGAACAAACCCGATTGGCAACATTCATGCTCGGTGCTGAGTTTGCTGTATGGCCGCCGGCAGTTGGGGTTTAGCCTTGTGAATAAACGCGCTAACGTGGCCGGATTTTACGGTGTGCAGAAGTTCTCCGTGCCGATGCGTGCAGGCTTTGCGGTGGATAACATTCTAGAGGCGCTAAACGCGCTTGCGAAAGAGCCCAACAAGCAGCTAACCGATGGGTATTTGATTAAGGCGTTGTTAGCCTACACCCATCAATTAGTTGATAAACCAATATTCAATGCCCACTCTCGCGGGGAAGATCTCTACCAGGGGATCTGTATTTACATTCAAGAGCATTACCAGCAAGCTCTTTCGCGTACGGATATTGCCGCGCATTTCCACATCAGCCCGAGCCACCTGTCACGTTTATTTAAACAATATGGCCATATGACACTGGCAGATTACATTGTGTGGGTGCGCATTGACCGAGCCAAATTTATGTTGATGCGTTATGAGTTCCGATTAGTCGATATTGCCTGTCGTTGTGGGTTCAATGACGTGAACTATTTCTGCCGCGTGTTCAAAGCGAGAACGGGCAAGACCCCTTCTGAATATCGACGGCTCAGCCATCAATCCTGATCTAACGCGGCATCTAGCATCGCAATTTGGGTAGGAATGTCATCACAGTGTGTTAGCCAGCGCCGGAATACGGATGAAGACAAACGGCGAGATAGGCGGCTGATGGCGCGTAGTGTCGTACGCTCGATGTCGCTGGGGACCGCGATCGCAATACACAGTGAAACCGATTCTCTATTCAGCCAGGTAATCGCTGGCTGACAGCGAGTCACTATGATGGCGGGATGAGGGATGCTGCTATCAATAATATGGGGGAGTGCAACCTGATCGCCAAGGTAAGTGGATGAATGCGCTTCTCGCGCCATAAAAGCCGCATAAGCTTGCCGTGATGTGTCTTTTTCCGCGACGCGTTCAACGATCTCCCTAAACAGCGATTCACACTGTGTCGCTTGGGTGTGTAATCCTTCAACGCACAGATTTGGATGCGCGAAGCGCGATGGCGGATCTAACGGATTGTTTGCGGCAGCAGTAAACGCAGAGGTGCTGAGTAAATGCCAGTGCTTACTGACGTACTCAGCGAGCACTAAGCACATTAGCTCGGCATCTGCTCCCTCAATCAGAAGCAGGCAAATATCATTGGGCTGGGTACCCGTGGCAAGCATGGATAAAGTGTCGGTGGTCGCTGCTGTGCAGTCTTTGCTGACATTCACAAAGGTGCTTTTTCCACTAAACAGCGAGCATAGCCTTGCCAACTCGCTCATTTGCCAGCTGACTAAACCTTGCAGCGGCGCCGAAAAGCAGACAAATGCGCCCGTCATAGGGAAAGTTGCGTTTGTAGCGCCGCTTTCGCATCCGTGAGAACGTCTTCCATGGCAAGGCGAACAATGGTTGAGTGACTCAACCTTTCTGCTTTTTCTAGCTCGATATCAGAGACAATAACCACGCACTCTGCTTTCATGATCTCATCGAGTGATAAGGCATTTTCAATCCCCATTGCCCCTTGGGTTTCCACCTTTATCTGAATACCAAGACTTTTGGCGGCTTTCTCAAGCTGCTCAGCCGCCATGTAAGTGTGGGCGATACCAGTCGGACAAGCGGTAATTGCGACGATGTTGTTCATAGTGGTTGAAACGTCATTGTTGGTTGAATAGTTAGAATCTTCCAGTGCTTGTATCTTGCATTGAGGTTCTTGCTTTTTATGTACTCTGTATTCAGCAATCGTTATTTAGGATTTTGAATACAGAGCGCTTCGCTTACGGAGTACGGATTACGGAAAAGGACGACCTCGTACTCGCATCTGCGCTTTTGCTCTCTCTGTATTCTGTATTTTTTAAAAGCTCGAATACGGAATACGGAATACGGAATACGGAAAAAGCGTATCGTGCCTGGCCTCGCTCTTCTCCGTATTCTGTAAGCGAAGCGTTCCGTATTCCGTCCCCTAGGATCTTTCTAGCCTCTAGTCTCTCCCCGCAACGCCATACTGGCAAATATCACCACCCCGAGCGAAAAGAACAAAATACCTGAATGGTGGTTAACGTAGTGCTGTGTCAGCATGTAACCGGCTATCAGGACCACGTGACAACGCAGCATCACCGCGGCGAGTTGGTTGGCTGGGCGCGCGGGTACGTGTACTTTTTTCGTCGCGAGCCAAGGTGCGATAAGCAAGAAAAGGAGCGTTATGCCGCCAATTAATCCCTTCACTTGCAGCTCTTCTAACAACTGGTTATGAGCGCGACTAAAGTGCATCACTATCGGGTCGACATATCCTTGATCAACCACCTGCTGCTTGTGTTGCGTGTAGTGGGTGTAACCGGTTCCCGCGATTGGATTATCAGCAAATAGGTGCAGGGCGGTTTTCCATAATTCCACCCGTATCCCTGAGGAGCTTTTAACGGTTGGTGTGTTTTCCGCCTGTTCTCCTTCTGATGTGGGGGCAGGGGTGGCAGAGGTTGGTGTGTTCTCGGTGCTTTGCGTCGGCGCAATGGTTTGGGTGGCTTGTTGGTATTGGTTTAAGTCTGAGAATACGAGCCCCGCTCTGTTTAACGCGGGCACCAGTGCAGTGGCAATAATCAGTACGATACTGGCACCCATCGCGACATAGTCTTTTGGGCTAAACGCTTTTCGGTAATACATTACGGCCCATAATGCCACAAAGGGAGTGATAACCCACGAGCCACGTCCTCCGCTCAATAATGTGGCAATAAACCCTAAGGTGATCCCAAAAAAAGCCAGTTTCTTTAATGTTGGCAGTGCGTGTTGGCAACTATAAATATACGCAAAAATACTGAAAATACTGAGACTTGCAGCCATGCCGGCCACTTGAATGGGCATGAACCCGCCCGATGCCAGTGCACGAATATCGAGCATGTAGTGTTGATAAAGCGCAATTAGCCCGACAGCAGACGCACCAATGGCACAGCCATACAACACCGCTTTAAGCGAGGGCGGGGTAGTGAGCAGCAGGGCAAAAACCATGATCGCTAATAGGAGGCGACTCGGCATATCCATTTGTTTGTAGTGCCAGTCGGGGAGAGCGAAGGCGACAGTGACGATGACATAAAGCAGAAATGCACCGGCTATTAACAGGGCGGGGCGGCTTTTTAGCGTCTTCCATGTGCCGGGGAGTAAGATTAGCGCAACCAGCGCCAACCCAACAGCGATATATTTGTAGGCGTCTGGTGTGATAAGTAGCGTGGCAAAATAAGCAAAACATAGGCTACTAACGAGTGTTTGGCGAGACATGAGTAACAACGCTTTTCCCTCTGTCGATTCTCAGAATGTGAACGCATACGTATGGTAATAAATGCTCGCGCATTATACCTAGATTGCTCATTCTTGCTATTTTTTGYTTGCTAATTCTAGCCTCTAGTCTCTAGTCTCTAGTCTCTAGTCTCTAGTCTCTAGTCTCTAGTCTCTAGTCTCTAGTTTCTAGTCTCTAGCCCCTAGAACGCCTGCCCCTTCTTCAAACCGGTTCTTTCCCAGCTTTGCTCTAAAAAAAGAGGTAATGCGCCAGATGTAGCGTAGCATTAGGCAGTAACCACCAAAACATGCTAGAAAGCCCACAAACATGATGGTTTCATGGATCTGGAGCAGCTCGCCTACAATGCCAATGCCGGCTAAGCTGCTGGCCAGCAAACAAATGGCTGCCAGGGTTTGGCGTGATGATAACCCCACACGCTGAAAAATATGGTGTAAGTGTTCGCGATCGGGCTTAAACGGCGAGTCGCCACGTTTAACGCGCCGAAACATAATGGCTGTCATGTCCATCAGTGGTAGCGCAATCAGCCATAGCCCTGTGACTGGCCTTATAGCCGCATTGGTTGGATGTTGGCTGGCCAACAATAAAAACCACACCACCGTGAAGCCGATCAGCATGCTGCCAGCATCGCCCATGAATACTTTGCGCTCTCGTCCGAGTAACCCAAGGTTAAACATTAAATAGGGCAGGATAATCACAGTGAGTACTAGGCAAAGATAGGCCATAGAGAAGTGGCCATTAAGATAAAGCAATGCCCCCAAGCTGGCAAAGGTGACTGTCGCCAACCCTCCTAATAGTCCATCAATACCATCCACCATATTAAAGGCGTTAATTGCGCCAATGACCGCGAAAACCGTTAACACATAGCCAAGGCTGTCGAGTTGGATACGCCCCGTGGCAAAAATGTCGCCTAGGCGGCTAAGCTCAATGTTACCAAGAACAATCATTGCAATAGCAAGCGCGCCTTGTACACCAAAACGCAGCTTAAAATCGATATCGAACTTGTCATCCAATACGCCAATTGCCACTAAAATCAGCATACAGCTGGCATACAAACCACTATGCGGAATAATAGACGGGTTGTTGATTAAAAAATAAACCAGAGAAAGGCAGATCGCGATACCGCCGACAAGTGGTACGGTACCAGCGTGCTGTTTGCGATGATCCGGCTTGTCGACCAATCCAACACGTTTAGCCGCTTTTCGCAGCAAAAACAGGGAAGCAGTCGAGAAAAAAAGTAATAAGGCCAAGTCGGCGAATGAAACAATCACAGGATAATCCTTTTGGGATGACGGCTCAGTTGTTTAGTATATGCCAAGTTGTAGTCTAGTGGCTATCTGCCGGGCGCGTAAACCAAGGGGCGCGATCATCCGTTAATTCATAGAGCGAATACTTGGTGTTGAGTTTTTGCCCACCGTCGCGTTGTAGCGGTTGCCACGATACACCGCCCCGAGCGGTGGTTGGTTTTATCGTGAGTAAGTCAAACGGAATGGAGACATAAAAGCCCTTGGTAAAGCTGCCTTCGCCAAACTCTTCTGCGGACAAGTCGGTTTTGCTGGCGTATGCGCCCACGGTGATGCCACTGTTAAACTGTTTAGCGATATCAACAGTCATCCCCACATCTTCTGTTAAATAGCGACCGGCGCTAATTTTGGCTAAGGTGCCATCAAATACGCCGAGCGGGTTTTGCCAGTAAAGCGTGGCATGGCCGGTGGTGGTGCCGGTTTGCACCCGGAATTCACGGTTGCCATTTTCTGCAGGTTGATATTCGTTTTTAAATAGCCCAAACGCCGAGCCGGGCTCGCGTTGTTTGACATAGTTTGCGTCGAATCCCACGGCAAACTGACTGCCCATTGGGCGATAAAGCACTTCGCCGCCGACACCGGCAAACATGGTTTCTAAGTAGCCGCCATAGGTTTGGGTATACCAATTGTCGCCCCAGTGATCGAGATAGGTCAGTTGTAAGTTGGTGACCCGCACGGTGTCTTCTAAGTACTGTCGGTTGAGCGTACGAACACGCTTAAGATCGGTGCCATCAGGCGGCACGGTGTACTTGAATTTGTCATAGGTGTCGGCAATGTTCACATAGACACTGGATGAAGCAAGCAGGTGATTACCTAGCCGCGCGGTCGCGTTACCACTGACGCCCAGTGAGTACATGTAAAAGTTTTCTGAGCCGCCAAACGATTGTACAAACACAGGGGCGAGACCCGCATCAATATTATCGCGCTGGTTGGCTTTTACGGTGCCCGATGTGAGTTGCGGCTGCTGGCGCGTGCGTGCATCGTCAGGGTTTGCGCCCACATAGCTGTTGGTGGCGACGTCGGCATAGGTGTTGGTATTAATCACGGTTTCAGTGATGGGCTGACGTTTCGCTTGGTCAATAATCCGATATTGTTTGGCGTCAATGCCTGTATTGGCTATTAAAGTGGCGGCGCGCGTTTGGGCGGTGTCTTGGTTGCGGTATTTGCGTTGCTCACCCGTCACTGTGACGGTGGTGCCATCAAAGTGCACTTGGTTATCTTGATACCCGGCAATACGGGCAAGTTGAGTGCTCAGGGCCTGCCATTGGTCGTCGCTTAAGTCCGTCTGCGTAGGGGCTGGTTGATAGATTGGCGCGTGATCGTCAAGCCAAAAGCTGTCGATCTGATTAAAGTTGGTATGTAAGCTTAATCCGGCGGTCACGACGGCGCCACGTTCATAGGCTAACCGTGCGCTACCCCAATCCCCTAAGCGATAGACGGCACCCACATTCCAAGGGCTGTTCACGTCCATTGGAATACCGGTTCGCGTGCTAATAAAGTCGGCTTTGTAATCGTTACCGTCGTATTCAAGCTTTAAGCTCAGTGGTGCGTAGGGGGTTTGATATTCCACCCCGCCAAATAACGCGGTACAGCCGGTAAACATGCGATTAATATCAACACTGCCGCCGTTGCCGGAGTAGGTGGTGTCACGACCACAATCCACCGATTGGTTTTTATCGCCGGTGAGGTTGGCGCGGTTGCCCATATAACCCCAGCCGACGCCGAGCGTGAAATCAAACGGGCCCGCGCGTTTTGAGCCGACCAGGTATTCGCCATCAAATAAGCCAGTACCGCCAATATCCCGTACACCAACCGCGAGTTCTGGTAGCCAGAAGCTTTCTTGCATCAGGCGTAATTTTGCATCAATGCTTTTGTCGGTGTATTTGGTATCGCCGCTAAAGTCCGGGTCGTTACTATAGAGTAAGTCATGCACCTGGGTATAGCGGACCGTGGTTTCTAGCCAAGGAAACAACTGGAGCGAGGTATTAAAATGCACATAGTCTTCGTTGTAGGTGCTGCCTAGGGTAAATTCCCCGTCGGGAGCCGTGCGCGCGGTGGGCATTTGCATCAGGCCCACGCCACCAAAATCGGTTTGTGAATGGACAAGCTCGGGATAATCGAAGCTGTCGGCTGACACGGCATGGCTAACGGCTAATGCCACCGCAGACAGTAGAAGGCGTCCGGATGCAGAAGAAAGAGACATCATTATGGGATTAACCTGTTTTGTAAATATGCTAGGACATGCTGGTTAGGCGCGATCGCTTGGCCTTTAATAGTTTTGCTGGGCAAGGGGATATAAATCACCGAGCCTGGCAGAATATCGCGATGCTGGTGATTCCAATAAGCAATTGGATATTGGGCGCGCTCACCGGTGGCGCTGATCACCCACACGTGAGAGATGCCTAAGGTGTCTACCTTGGCTTGCTGGATGTAATCACTGGCGGCGTATCGCTCGCCCCAAGGATAGTCACCAGGTTTATCCACCGCGCCGAGCACTGTTACGTTTGTTGGTCGTTTAGGCAGTTGCACGTGCCAATTCCCTTTTAACACCGGATTGGTATTGGGGGTGATGCGGGTGATGTCGGGGTCAACCGTGCCGGGTATACGCTCGCCAACCGCCATGTTGTTGAGTGCGTGATACAGAGTTTGCCACTGTTTTTTTACTGTGCCGGTATTAACGGCGATTTGATGACGAACCGGTTGCAAATCGGCAATTTGCTTGGCTTTTTCACTGTCTTGCTTATAAAGCCCGGCGGCGGGCCAATAGACATCATCAAGTGAGCGTTGTTGAGCCTGTGTGATGGTTAGTACCGCCTCAGCCAGGCGCGGTGGCTGCGTAAACGACAGCGCAATATCTTGATTGGCAGTGAGCACATTGGCCTTGGCTGGGATAACGATTAGCAAGGCGGCGGCACATAATCCACGTTTAATCACCTGATAATTAATCATCTGCGCCCCCTTGATATGGCTTTAAATGCGTCAGTGTTACCGCCGGTAGCCCCGGAGCGAGATGTTGATAGGATTTGATGATTTTGCCCGTGTCGTTAGCGATCCAATAGTCGTTAGTATATTGAGTATCGAGTGCCGGAAGGGTGACACATTCGGTATAGTGCGTTGTTGCCACGGGTGTGCCATTCACGGAAATATTTTGTAGCTTGCGGCGCTTAAAGGTGGAATCGGCTCGGTAGTCACTGTGGTTGCCTGGTTGCCAGTCAATGGTGCGCGACCATGTGTGCGGCATGGAAAGGGTGTTAAGGCCAACACTTAACGGATCGGGAGTGTCAGTGTGCGTCGCTGTTAGGTTACCATCGGCTAAGTTCACCGTTTTCACCAGCCGACCGTTACGCGTCACCAGCATTTCATTCTCGCCGGATAACCATTTTAAATTTGGGCTCGGATGTTGGCTGGGCTCAACAAAGGCCAGGACCATAAAACCTCGTGGCCCGTTATCGAGTTGTGCATAGAGGCTGGCATAGGGCAGTGCGTTGATCTCGTCCCAGCTTTTTTGCGCATCGGGAAAGCCTTGATAAGCGAACTTGAACGAGTCACTGAGATCTTGTATGCGCTGCGTGCACCCAGTTATTGTGAGCGCGATAAAAATAGCTAAAGTGGAAAAGAAGGGCTTATTCATAGGTTATTGGTTGACGGGCTACATTGATTAAAAAGTAGCTACAAAGCCGGCTTTGTAGCTACTTGAATGGCTATTGCCTTTAGTTATTTGCGTTAGCGCTAGCAGAGGTTGACGTGTTGTTATCGTCATTGTTAGCAGCAGCAACCGCCACGCCAATGGCCGCAGCAGCAGCGACACCAGCAGCAACTGCACCAGCGCCAATACCACCGGCTGCAGCGCCAGCGGCACCTGCTCCAGCAGCGCCCGCACCGGCTCCAGCCCCTGCGCCAGCAGCACCCGCGCTAGCACTTGTACCGGCACCCGCGCCAGCACCAGCGCCACCACCACTTGCGCCAGCTCCCGGCGCGGCTTCTGTTGCGGCCATTGTGCTTGCTGCGAACAGCATAGCAATCAGACCCGTTGCAATTTTTTTCATTCGTCTCTCCATGATTTTTGCATTAATACAAAAACGTCTGCAAACGCAGACACCTATAAACTCTAATAGCTAAGAGACGAGAAGTAAAATAAATACAGATGTCATCACAGATTTTTCATCTTAAATGTGCGGGAAAGCGTAAAAAGGGCCTAGGACCTAGGGAAAGAGCGGAAAGCAGGGCCTAGGATCCTAGGCCCTAGGAACTTTATTTACAGCACCTGTCACGATCAGCGCCAATTTTAACACCGGCGCCAACTTTGGCTTTAATGTCGGAGGCGCGCGTTTTACATTGAATCAATATTTTCACATCGCACTGGCGCTTGTCCGACCTACGCCTGGTTTTTATTTCGTCTTCTGCTTGTTTATCGCACAATCAGTCCGAGTAGGATGCCGACGACGCCGAAATCTGCATCGCTAAAGGTGGTGTTGGCAAAGCCCAGATCGCCGAGTACCGGGAGCAGGAATACCGGTAGGAAGGTGATCAGTAAGCCTTGCGCAAACGCCCCTAATATTGCGCCGCGTCGTCCGCCGGTGGCATTACCGAATACACCTGCTGCCGCGCCGACGAAAAAGTGGGGTACAACACCTGGGATGATCACGGTGAGCCCTAAGATATAAAGCAAGAACATACCCACTAACCCGGCGACAAAGCTGGATAAAAAGCCTACTAACACCGCATTGGGCGCGTAGGGGAAGACTACGGGACAGTCTAGTGCTGGCTTGGCATTAGGCACCAGTTTGTCGGAGATGCCTTTAAACGCTGGCACAATCTCGGCAATCACCATTCTTACCCCTTGCAAAATCACATACACCCCGCCCGCAAAGGTGATGGACTGCATTAATGCAAACATAAACCAGTGTTTACCGTCACTGACCTCGCGCACAAAGTCCCCGCCGGCAAACAGACACGTCACCATAAAAATAATGCCCATGGTAAACGAGATGGCGACTGGGGTATCACGCAAGAACAAGAGGCTTTTGGGCACGTCCATGTCTTCGGTGGAATGGGCTTTGTTGCCAAATTTGCTGCCAATAAAGCCGGCCAATACGTAAGAAAGGGTAGAAAAGTGACCAATGGCGACTTCATCTGAGCCAGTGACTTGTTGCATGTATCGATGCGCGATGGCAGGGAAAAACACCATTACCGAACCGACAACCACAGAGCCTAATGCCACCAATGGGATCCCTTCCATGCCGCTGGTGGAAAGAATCGCTGCTACCATCATCGACATAAAGAGGGTGTGGTGGCCGGTTAAAAAGATGAATTTCCATGGGGTTAGGCGTGCGATAAGAATGTTCACCAGCATGCCGAAGAACATGATCATCGCCATTTCTTTGCCAAAGGCTTCTTGCGCAATGGACACAATGGCTTCGTTGTTTGGTACGACACCACTGATGCCAAAGGCGTGCTGGAAAATGGTAGCAAAATCACCGAGTGAGCTGACCACCAATGAGGCACCGGCTCCTAGGATCACAAAACCAAGAATGGTTTTTACCGTGCCTTTGATACATTCAGTCACCGGTTTTTTCTGGGCGATTAAGCCAATCAGTGCAATTAAGCCCACTAATACCGCAGGCTCAGAGAGCACGTCTTTCATCAGGAAGTTAAAAAAGGGCATAACGTGACTCCTTATAGGGCACCGAGTGCTTGTAGGGCTTCAGATAAGCGAGTTTTCATTGCCTCTTTATCCACCATGTTGTCGAGTGCGACAATGCGCGGTGACACGCTCATCGCTTGCAACTGCTGAGCAATGTCGTTGGTTCCAACAAAGATATCGGCCTCTGTCCCAGACACTGAGCCTAGATCGATATGATCGACACTGGCCTCGACGCCGAGATCCTTGATGATTTGTTTGATGCTCATTTCCATCATTAGGCTGGTGCCAAGACCATGACCGCATACAACTGTGATTTTCATAATTCAGACCTTCTATTTTTGTGTAGGTATTTGCGTTTTATTGGTATCGGGTTTTGGATTAGTACTCGGCGATGATCGCTAAGATCTCATCCGCGGTGGTTGCGCGGCTGATCTGCGCGATGTGTGCCTCGTTCATAAATAGGTTCGCGAGTTGAGAAATGGCCTCGACATGGCTATTGCTGTCAGTAGCCGCAAGAGTAACCAGCACCTTGACCGGGTCGTTTTCCGCGCTATCAAAATTGACGCCGTTTTGAATCACGGTAATAGCAAGGGCCAAGCGGTTCACACCATCTTCTGGGCGCGCGTGGGGCATGGCAATGCCTGGACCAATGACATAGTAGGGGCCGATTTCTTGATGCGAGCGATAAATGGCGTCGACATAGCTTGGCTCGATAGCTCCGTTAGTTAAAAGTGCTGCGCAGGCTTTATCGATAGCGTCTTGCCAATCGTTTGCATCGTTATGAATACGGATAACGTCAGGAGTAATGAGTTCACGTAACATGGTGCCGTCCGTTTTGTGGGAGTAATGGGTTTGTTGGCGAATTGTTGATAACTCTATCGCTGAAATTCGGGTAATAAATAGATAAAGGTCACAAATGATAGCGCTACCTGATAGCGTTATCATAATGTGTGATAGCGCTATCATTTTTTCTGGTTGGCGGTGAGCCATGCTATAAAGCGGTCATACTAGGCAAGGATTATTGGCTGATGGCTGTGATAGGATACGGTTGAATAAAATGATGAGTAATCAATAAATAAGATGAGTGAACCGCGAAAACGACGTAACACGGGTAAAGTCACGCTCGCTGATGTCGCCAAACGAGCAGGAGTAGGCACTATGACAGTGTCTAGGGTGTTGCGCACGCCGGATGCTGTCTCTGATAAATTGCGCGATAAGGTTCAACGCGCTGTTGAGCAGCTTGGCTATATACCGAATAAAGCCGCAGGCGCCTTGGCCTCGGCGCAAAGCTATGCCATTGCGTTGATTATTCCTTCTCTGCTGGAAAAGGCTTGTGGCTTGTTTTTGCCTAGTTTTCAACAGCGGCTGAATAAAGCTGGCTATCAACTGTTGCTGGGTTACAGTGATTATTCTGTCCAGCAAGAAGAGGATTTGCTTGCCAGCTTTTTAGAAAGTCGCCCGGCAGCCGTGGTGCTGTTTGGCAGTGAACATACCCAGCGCACTCATCAACTGCTCGCGATGGCCAATGCGCCTGTCCTCGAAATTGCTGAATCGCCATCAATGATAGGTTATGCCAGCATGGGTGCAGATCACCACGAGATAGGTAAGGTTGGTACGTCGCACCTTTTAAGCCAAGGATTTAATAATATTGGCTTTATTGGCGCGCGAGGGAATCATGCGACCTTACAGCGCAAACTGCAAGGCTGGCAGGGTGCGATGATTGAGCACTATTTAACTCCAGACCATTTTTTAACCACCCACGAGGCGCCATCGGCACAATTGGGGGCAGAGGGCCTAGCGAAATTGTTGCTTCGCGATGCCACGTTGGACGCGCTAGTCTGTAGCCATGAAGAGGTAGCGATCGGCGCGTTGTTTGAGTGTCACCGACGGGTGTTAAAAGTGCCGACTGATATCGCGATTATCAGTTTGGAGGGCTCATCGATGAGTGAACATGCGTTTCCTAGCCTGACAAGCGCTGAAATTGACTATCAATCCCTCGGCGCCCAGGCAGCGTCGCATATTTTACGAGCCATTGAAGGCCAACCGTTTATAGGCTCTGAAATTATTCCCTTTAAATTGGCACACCGCGCCAGCACCGCAACAAAGGTTTAGTTTTTGTGAGTTTTGTGGGGACAGGCACTTTTGTGGGGACAGGCACTTTAGGCCCGGTGATGTCATTGGCATAGGTGAAATAAGCTCCGGTGCCATGCTAACAATCATGCGTTATGCCAACGGGCGCCTGTCACGATCAGTGCCAATTTTAACACCGGCGCCAACTTTGGCTTTGATGTCCGATGGCGCCGTGCAACGGGCGCGCGGCGTAAATCACACCAAGCTGGTGCGATCGAGAAGGCGCTTATGCCGACCTACGCCAATGGTGCCATTGGTAGTTAACGGGACAGGCATTTTTGGTGCTTGTGTCTCATGACGCGCGTCGATAAGAAGCAGTAATTGATTCGGCACAGTCGGATGGTATGATATTGTCATACCGTGATATCTTAGGATGGCCAGATATGAGCATGCATCGGAAAACCATTACGCTGACTGAACAACAAGACTGTTGGGTGAAAAGCCAGATTGAAAGCGGTCAGTTTGGCAATGACAGTGAGTATATCCGTTACCTCATCCGTCGAGATCAGCAGGCTCAAGAACGTATTGCCGTGCTGAGGCAGGCTCTCGCTGAGGGTGAGTCAAGCGGAAAACCTAAGGCACTCGATGTATCGGCTATCAAGGCAACTGGCCGTCAACGGATGAAGGCGGCTGATTAGTGCTTAAGCTGAGCGTCACGCCGAAGGCCGAATCCGATCTCATTGGAATTTGGGTATATACCTGCGAAAAATGGGGTGCTGATCAGGCAGATCAATGTCTGGATCAGCTTGAAGAAGGGATGAAACAGCTGATTAATCATCCATCACTCGGCGCGAACTACGCCTATATTTTTTCTGGGTATCGAAGATTGCAGGTCGAGCATCACGTTGTTTTCTATCAAGTACTTGAATCGGAGGTACTCGTTGTTCGTGTGCTGCACGAGGACATGGACGCACCTGAAAGACGTCTGGATTAGCTAGTTAGTCATTTATTGGGACTTTTGGTGGTGCCATTGGCGTAGGTGACACAAGCCCCGGCACCATGTCAACAATAATGCACCATGCCAACGGGCGCCTGTCACTATTAGTGCCAATTTTAATCATCAATGTCGGAGGCGCGCCAGTTATATCGAGGAACGAGGCTTACATCGTGCTGGGGCTTATGCCGACCTAGGCTTGATTTTAACGAAGCGGTTCCCGGTATTTTAAGGAGACAACCCATGGCTAATCATGACACAGAAAAGACGATACCTGAGCGTGAGCAACGGCGGTTTGCCGTATCTGCGAATCGGGACAAAGGCAGTCACCGGATTCGTTATGTGGAGGCAGGCGGTGCCTCGGTGGATAATGAAGAGTGCACATTTTGCCAAGCGGTACCGGGTTTGAGTGATCAGCCGGAGAAGGAAGAGAACCGAGACGCTTCGCTTCTAGAGACGAGAGACTAGATCGAGCCGCCTCGTGCTCGCATTGGGGCTATTGCTTTTTCTGTACTCTGTATTCCGTCATCGGTATTCGGGATCGTGAATATGGAGAAGAACGAGAAGCAGTACCTAGGTCCTAGGATCCTAGGCCCTAGGAACTTTATCTACATTGAGACTTTATGATCCCATTGGCGTAGGTGACACAAGCCCCAGCATAATGTCAACAATAATGCACCATGCCAATGGGCGCCTGTCACGATCAGTGCCAATTTTAATCATCAATGTCGGAGGCGCGCCAGTTATATCGAGGAACGAGGCTTACATCGTGCTGGCGCTTTTCCGACCTACGCCAATGGTGCCATTGATGCTTGTCTAGTCTACGTATGATTTGGAAAAGGGAGTACGGAGAAGAGCGAGAAGCAGTGCCTAGGCCCTTTATCTACAGCACCTGTCACGATCGGTGGTAAATTTAACACCGGCGCCAACTTTGGCTTTAATGTCGGAGGCGCGCGGTTTACATTGAATTAATATTTTCACATCGCACTGGCGCTTGTCCGACCTACGCCTGGTTTTTATTTCGGTGGTGCCATTGGTGCTTGTCCGACCTAGGCTTGATTCGGGATCTTGAAAAAGGAGCGCTTCGCTTACAGGATACGCAGAAGAGCGGGGACAGGCACTATACGTTTTTTCCGTATTCCGTATTCCGTCCCCTAGGCTCTAGTCTTTATCTCTCCCAACCCCCTAGTGTGATCTTCCCCTCTCTTTGCTAGTGACTGCGATATCAATAGTCGATCTGCTTCACATCTGTGTATCTTGCTTATGGTGAATTTTATATCGCCGTTTATTATTTATTTAATATCGAAACGTTTCGATGGCGTGTTTTCTGCGAGAAAGCGCGATAAAAGAAGGCGTATCCGCGTTGAGTGGGGTGTAAGCGCTGAATGATCCAATCGAGAGTGAGAAGGTGATGAATGAATAAGCATGGTTTGCTCCATCCAAAGCTCGCACAGCTGGTTACGCAAGTGGGACATACCGATGAGTTTACGGTGTGTGATGCGGGGCTGCCGATACCGAACTCGGTGTCGCGCATTGATTTGGCGCTGACTGATGGCGTGCCGAGCTTTATGCAGACGGTCGAGGCGGTGTTAACGCACGCTTGCATTGAATCTGTGGTGATTGCGGAAGAGCTCGCAGTGGTGAGCCCAGCGCTGCACCAGGCATTGCTTGGGCGATTAGAACAAGAAAATGCTGCACGCCAACAGCCGATAGGGGTGACCACTATCAGCCACGAGGCATTTAAAGCACGTACGGCGCAGAGCCAAGCGGTGGTTCGCACCGGTGAATGTACGCCTTATGCCAATGTGATTTTTCAAGCCGGTGTCACCTTTTAGGTGGGCCTAAGCGAGTAACCACGATGACGCAACCTATCTTACAGCTCAGCCAAGTCGTAAAAACCTTTCCCGGGGTGCGCGCCCTCGATGAGGCAAGCTTGAATGTGTATCCCGGCCAAGTGATGGCGTTATTGGGCGAGAACGGCGCGGGAAAATCCACCTTGATGAAGGTGTTAACCGGGATTTATCACGCCGATAGCGGTGAGGTGAATTACCAAGGCACACCTGTCTCGTTTAAAGGGCCACGCGATTCGCAGCAAGCGGGGATCAGTATTATTCACCAAGAGCTGAATTTGATCCCAGAGCTGACCATTGCCGAAAACATTTTTCTGGGTCGTGAATTTACTAATCGTTTTGGCAAGATTGACTGGGTCAAAATGGTTGAAGAGGCGGATAAGCTGCTGGCGCGGTTAAATGTCAATGCGCGCGGTTCGACGCCTCTGGGGAGCATTAGCCTGGGCGAGCAGCAGATGGTGGAAATTGCTAAAGCACTGTCGTTTGAGTCGCAGGTGATCATTATGGATGAGCCGACCGATGCGCTGACCGACACCGAGACGGCTTCGCTGTTTGCGGTGATCAATGAGTTACGTGCGCAGGGCTGCGGCATTGTGTATATCTCACACCGTTTAAAAGAAATTTTTGAGATTTGCGATCGGATCACCGTGTTACGCGACGGCAAGTTTATTGGCGAATGTGCCGTCAGTGATACCGATGAAGACGGTCTGATTGAAATGATGGTGGGCCGCAAACTCGCGGAGCAATACCCGCGTAGCGATGTAAGCCCTGACGGGATAAGCCTTGAGGTGGAAAATGTCAGCGGCCACGGAGTGGAAGAGGTGAGTTTCCAGCTGCACCGCAGTGAAATTTTAGGCGTGTCGGGTCTGATGGGGGCTGGGCGTACGGAGTTAATGAAAATTATCTATGGCGCCATGCCGCGCGAGGCAGGCACGATTCGGCTTGATGGCAAGATGATTAATCCGGTCAGCCCGCAAGATGCACTGGCTAACGGCATAGCCTATATCTCCGAAGATCGCAAAGGCGAGGGCTTGGTGCTGGGGTTATCGGTGAAAGACAACATGTCACTCAGCGCGCTCGATAAACTGACGCACTGGGGCAAAATTCAGCCGCGCGATGAAGTGATGGCGGTGGATGATTTTATTCGCCTTTTTAATATTAAAACGCCGCATCGTGGCCAAATTATTGGCAACTTGTCGGGCGGTAACCAGCAAAAAGTGGCGATCGCCAAAGGGCTGATGACCAAGCCGAAAGTGCTGATTTTGGATGAGCCGACGCGTGGTGTCGATGTAGGCGCCAAAAAAGAAATTTACCAGTTAATTAATCAATTTAAAGCCGAGGGCATGAGCATCATCTTGGTGTCGTCAGAAATGCCCGAAGTGCTTGGCATGAGTGATCGCATCTTAGTGATGCACGAAGGCCGCGTGTGCGGTGAATTTGATGCCAAGGACGCTAACCAAGAAACTCTGCTTGCCTGTGCGGTAGGCAAAGATGCCAATGAGGATGCAGCATGAGCTCAAATGCAATCAATAAGTCCCAGCCGTCAGAGGATGGACGCAAACCTATGTTCAGCAAAGCCTGGTTAATTGAGCAAAAATCACTGATCGCCTTGTTGGCGCTGATCGTGGTGATGTCATTTTTAAACAGCAACTTTTTCATGGTCGATAACCTGCTCAATATCCTGCGCCAAACCTCGGTGAACGCGATTATCGCGGTGGGGATGACGCTGGTGATTTTAACCGCGGGTATCGATTTGAGCGTCGGCTCGGTGCTGGCATTGTGCGGTGCCTTTGCCGCGAGTCTGATAGCAGTCGAAGTGCCGGTGTTGATCGCAGTGCCCACCGCTTTGTTTGCCGGCGCAGCAATTGGTGCCATGACTGGTGTGGTGGTGGCCAAAGGCAAGGTGCAGGCCTTTATCGCTACCTTGGTCGCAATGACGCTCTATCGTGGCGTGACCATGGTGTATACCGATGGTCGCCCTATTTCCGCGGGCTTTACTGAAACGGCGGACGCCTTTGCATGGTTTGGGACCGGTTATTTATTGGGTATTCCCGTGCCCGTGTGGCTGATGGCCATCGTCTTTATCGGTGCCTGGTACTTGCTTAATCATACCCGCTTTGGCCGTTATATCTATGCACTCGGTGGCAACGAGTCAGCGGCGCGTCTGTCTGGCATCAATGTCGATCGGATTAAAATCGGTGTTTACAGCCTTTGCGGCATGCTTGCCGCGCTGGCGGGGATCATCGTTACTTCACGTCTGTCCTCTGGCCAACCGACTGCTGGCACTGGCTATGAGCTTGACGCGATTGCGGCGGTGGTACTGGGTGGCACCAGCCTCATGGGCGGTAAAGGCAAGATCATGGGCACGCTGATAGGTGCGCTGATTATCGGCTTTTTGAACAACGCCCTTAACCTGCTGGACGTGTCGTCTTACTACCAAATGATTGCCAAAGCCGTGGTGATTTTGCTCGCCGTGCTGGTGGATAACAAAAACAAATAGCTTGTTGGAATAGCTTGTTGGGACAGGCACTTTCATAGCTTGTTGGGACAGCTTGTTGGGACAGGTAGCTTGTCGGGACAGACACTTTAAGTTACCGGTAAGTTACCGGGACAGGCACTTTAAGTTGGCATTCGGGAATGGGAATACGGAGCGCTTCGCTTACGGAGTACGGGGAAGAGCAGGAAGCAGTGCCTAGGTCCTAGGTCCTAGGATCCTAGGCCCTAGGAACTTTAGTAAGTTAGCGGGACAGGCACTTTTAAGTTAACTGAGCTTGTCGGTGAGCTTGTCGGGACAGACACTTTTAATTCTCTTTAATGACTAAACAAAAACAATACCCTACAAACACAAAAGGACTGAAAGCATGAAAAAACTGACTACTTTGATTACCACCGCGCTTTTGTCATCAACGCTTAGCATCAGTGCGCAGGCGGAAGATAGAATGGCGATCGTGGTCTCAACCTTAAACAACCCATTTTTTGTCACCATGAAAGAAGGCGCGGAGCAAAAAGCGCAAGATCTTGGCTATGAGCTGTTGGTGCTCGATTCGCAAAACGACGCCAGTAAAGAGCTGTCGAATGTGGAGGATTTAACCATTCGTGGTGTGAAAGCCATCTTGATTAATCCCACTGATTCGGATGCAGTCTCGAATGCGATTCGTATTGCTAATCGCGCTGACATTCCGGTGATTACGCTAGACCGTGGCGCCAGCCGTGGGGAGGTGGTGAGCCATATTGCCTCTGATAACGCGCAAGGCAGTAAAATGGCGGCGGAATTTATCATGGGTAAAGTCGGTGAGCGTGCCAAAGTGATCCAGCTTGAGGGCATTGCCGGTACGTCGGCAGCGCGTGAGCGGGGTGAAGGCTTTATGGATGCGATTGAAGGTACGGATGTAGAGTTACTGGCCAGTCAGCCAGCGGATTTTGACCGCACCAAAGGTCTGAATGTGATGGAGAACTTGCTTGCTGCGTATCCAGAGGTGCAGGCGGTGTTTGCACAAAACGATGAAATGGCGTTTGGCGCGTTGCGTGCGGTGCAGGCATCAGGCAAAGATGTCACTATTGTGGGCTTTGATGGCACTAAAGATGGCATTGCCGCAGTAGAACGTGGCCACTTGGCAGCGACTATCGCTCAGCAGCCGGGTATGATTGGTGAGCTCGGTGTTGAAACGGCGGATAAAGTGCTGAAAGGCGAGTCAGTCGACAGCTATATTCCGGTACCGCTTAAAGTGATCAGTCAAGAAACGATCGCTGAATAAGGGTCGCACGGGAAGATACAATAATAAGCACCGTCTGGCCCAGTGTGTTGGACGGTGCGCGATTGATTGAACGGTAAGGAAGGGTAATGAGTCCATTAGTTGTGCTCGGCAGTGTTAATGCCGATCATGTTTTACGCGTCTCCAGTTTTCCGCGTCCCGGAGAGACATTACACGGTCGAGATTATGCGGTAATTGCGGGTGGCAAAGGCGCAAATCAAGCGGTGGCGGCGGTGCGTTGCGGTGCGGATGTTGCCTTTATTGCCAGTGTGGGTGACGATGCCTTTGGCCAGCAGATTCGTCAGTGTTATGCGCAAGAGGGGATGGATGTCAGTGCGATGAAGGTGCAGGCGAATGCGCCGACCGGGATTGCGATGATTCAAGTCACTGATCAAGGTGAGAACAGTATCGCGTTATCGGCGGAGGCCAATGCGGCGCTGACAGCGGAGGCCATTACCGCCGATCTCGATACGATAGCCCAAGCCGATTACTTGTTGATGCAGTTAGAAACGCCGATGTGCGGGATTGAAAAAGCGGCTTTTCATGCCAAAGCGTCAAATACCCAAGTGGTGCTGAATCCGGCCCCTGCGGCTTCTTTGAGCGATGCGCTTTTGGCGGCGGTCGACATTATCACGCCGAATGAAACAGAAGCACAAAGCCTGACTGGCATTGCGGTGACAGATTCCGAGAGTGCGCAAGCTGCATCAAATGTGCTGCACCAAAAAGGGATTGAGACGGTGCTGATCACCATGGGTAAACAGGGCGTGTGGCTAAGTGACAAAGCGCAAAAAGAAGGGAGATTAATCCCGGGTTTTGTTGTCAATGCTATGGATACCACCGCCGCTGGCGATACCTTTAATGGCGCACTCGTCACTGGATTGATAGAGGGACAGACACTTGATCAGGCGATTCGGTTTGCGCATGCCGCGGCCGCTTTATCCGTCACTCAGCGTGGCGCACAAACGTCGATTCCCTCGCGCGTGGATATCGATGCGTTTTTAGCCCATCAAGATGCCTAATCTTCATTTCAACCTTGGTAGCGGAGCGCGATAAATGGCGACCATGAAAGATATAGCCAAACGGGCGGGCGTGTCGACGTCGACGGTCAGTCATGTGATTAACAACACCCGCTATGTCAGTGAGACGATTGCTGAGAAGGTTAACCAAGCTGCGAAAGAGCTCAACTACTATGCCCCCTCGGCATTGGCGCGCAGTTTGAAAGTCAATCGTACTAAAACGTTTGGCATGCTGGTGACAACCTCCACTAACCCGTTTTTTGGCGAAGTGGTAAAAGGCGTCGAGCGCAGCTGTTACCACAATGGCTACAGTTTGATTCTGTGCAACACGGAAGGTGATGCTGAACGCATGCGTGCCTCGATTGATACGCTGCTGCAAAAGCGGGTCGATGGCTTGATTTTGATGTGCTCGACCATGGAAGGGGAGCGGATTGAAGGCTTTGATCGTTATCCGGATATTCCTGTGGTGGTGATGGATTGGGGGCCGATTGATTTTGCCTGCGATAAAATCCAAGACAATTCCTATCAAGGCGGCTATTTAGCGACCCAGCACTTGATTGATTGTGGTCACCGCCAGATTGGCTGCATCAGTGGGCCTCTTGTTAGGTATCAAGCGCAAATGCGTTTTCAAGGCTTTAAAGATGCACTGCGCGATGCTGGACTTGCTGAAAATCCACATTGGATGGTGGAAGCGGACTTTGAGTGTGAAGGCGGCTATCAAGGTTTGCAGGCGATTGCTGAGTGTGGATCCTTACCCACCGCTATTTTTGCAGGCAATGACATGATGGCGATGGGCGCGATCAATGCTGCTAACGCGCTAGGGATTTGCGTACCCGATGATCTCTCTATTATTGGATATGATGATATTCACTTGGCTAAATTTATCTCGCCTTCCCTGACTACCATTCACCAGCCCAAATATCGTCTCGGTCAAGCAGCGGTCGAAACGCTTCTTAGTAAACTTGATGCCCCTAATAGTGAAAGTCAAACGGTGCAGCTCGAGCCAACGCTGGTGGTGCGCGAGAGCGTGAAGCGGGTTTAGCTACCGGGTAGCTACCGGGGACAGGCACTTTTAAGCAGCAGCTACTGCAGCTACCAGGGACAGGCACTTTAGCTACCAGGGCTATCGGGGACAGACACTTTAAGCTAACGGGAACTAACGGGACAGGCACTTTTATGATTGCTCTAGCGGGCTGAGGGGGAAGCCGTTATGATGCCTGTCCTCAATGGCCAACCGGTAAATCCCTTCGTTATGTTTTCAATTGTCGACCAAAACCAACACTTTGTGGTGATCAACAAGCACCATGGCGTTAGCGTGCAAAAAGAGACCGATGAAGCGGCACTGTTGCCTGCGGTCGCGGCGTATATTGGGGTTGAGAAGGTCTACCTTGTACATCGTTTAGATAAGATGACGTCGGGCTTGCTGCTGCTGGCAACCTCTTCTCATGCGGCGTCTGTCCTCTCAGGATTGTTCGCGTCACGCGAGATAGAAAAGTTCTATTTGGCATTAAGTGCGAAAAAGCCGCGTAAGAAACAGGGATTGATTGTCGGCGATATGGGTAAAAGTCGGCGAGGTAGTTGGAAGTTGCTTGCCAGCAAAGATAACCCTGCGAGGACGCGTTTTATCTCTATTGCAGGCGGTGAGGGGCGGCGATTTTTTCTCTGTCGGCCTTACACGGGTAAAACCCATCAAATTCGCGTGGCGATGAAAAGTATTGGCTCACCGCTTATCGGTGATGATTACTATGGCGGTGAGCTTGCCGATCGTGGCTACTTACACGCTTATGGGCTGCAATTTACGTGTCGTTTTGCCGATGATCAGCCAGCCAAGCACTACAGCTATGTGCTGCCCCCGAGCCAAGGCGAGTTGTGGCCAGCCTTACCGGTAGAGTGGGAGCAGCCTTGGTGCTTAATTAGCTAGCACAGCTGGGTGCATTGATAGCGTTATTGAGGATTTGTCGGCCGCGGGTATCGCGAACCAAAATGGTATAGCTGATACCACTGTCTAACATACTGCGTATGTCGCTATCTTGGCAATAACGACGTTTTAAACCGGAAAAGAGCTCTCCTGGTGCTTTTTTGGCATTCTTATCCAGAAGCGTCAGCTCGATGATGGCATCTTGCGCACGTGCTCGAACCAGTGAGTAGCCTTCAATATCCATCGGCAGTAGCTGTGCAATCATGTCTGCACGTTGGATTGCGGCTTCTGCGGCTTGGTCATGCTGGGTGCTGCTACATGCACTGAGTACTAGCCCCAGGCAGGCCATCATCAGTATTTTTACATATCGCATTAGGCTGGGTCCTGCGGAAGCACTTTTTTGAACGGTTTTACGGTCACTTCAGCATAAACGCCAGCGGCTACATAAGGGTCTTTGTCGGCCCATGCCTTTGCGGCTGATAGTGACTCAAACCAGGCAATAACGGTCGAGCCCGTAAACCCAGCTTCGCCTGGCTCGTCGCTGTCAACGGCAGGGTTTGGCCCGGCAATCATCAAGCGGTTTTCTTTTTCCAGTTGGTGTAAGCGTTCAAGGTGTGCGTCACGCGCTTGCTTGCGTAGCGGTAGGCTGTTCTCGACGTCTTGCGAATAAATGAGATACCACATCGTTGTTGTCCTTGATAGATGTTTATAGCCACTAGGATACAGAGTCCAGATTTCTGAGTACAGCGTATTAGAAAACATTGGCGGGACAACATTGGTGGGACAGGCACCAAAAATTAAAAGTAACATTGGTGGGACAGGCACCAAAAGTTAAAAGTGCCTGTCCCACGATGTAGCTAGTCGAAAATAGGTGGCACTTCTTCTTTTAATTTCTGATTCACTTCGTTTTTATCAAAGTGTTTTGCGTCCCAATCCTGCATGTTGAAGAGGTTCAGGATCTCTTGCTCATCGTCGTTGAGTGGTGCGCGTTTTGAGAGCCTGAGTAGGTGTTTGTATCTGTTTATACCGCCGCAATCTTCTGGCGGACAGGCTCCATTACCTGCCGTGACTTTAGGCTGCGTGCAATTGCGGGTATTCAGTTTCTCAAGGGTGATGGTGTGGTGCCAGTTATCACCAAAATCATACACATACGCGATGGTGTCTCCGGGCTCTTGCAGTGCTGCCCCAATGGGTAAATACGCGGCTTGAGTGTCGGATTCATCGTCAAGGTCAATATGACCAAAGGGTGTGATAAACATGGCAAGATGTTGGTGCTCCCAACCCATAATGGCTTGAATGCAATCGTGTAGCGCGATAAAAGGTAAGGCGTTTGAAATGGTAAAACGGCGCCAGATTTTTGGGCGGCTATTATCAAGCTCAATGTGCAGTACGATGCCTTGGGGACGTTCTATTTCCTAGGGGCCGTGTGCCACCGGATGATATTCCGCTTGCTGTTGCATACTCAGCTCTGCGAGCTGGTCGAAAAGCGGAAAGGTTTTTCTCATACGATCAGGTGCTTGCAACGCATACGCCGCGGAAAATATAAATAGTTTGCTCGGTGAAAACGGTGTGCTGTCTTGCTTGCTGTAATGCGTGATCAGCCCACTCAACGCGAGTGCTTTGATATAGGGTTCAGGGTGTTCGAGATAATGGCGGTTCCGGACTTTGCGTATGGTATCTAGCGCTGGGTCGATCGATTCAGCGATCGTCCATGTCTCTATCAATGGGGTATTGACTAACAGTTTGCTGGATCGATGTCCTCGCGCTATCGCGTCGGGATGTTCTCCTGGGAAGTCACACGTGGAGGCTAGTTTATCTAATGAGAACGGTTGCGGCTCGGTCCATTGGGACGGGAGAAGCGCCAACATATGTAGCGTGTCAGGATCGAGGACCTCATGCTGTTCGTCCAGGGCCCAACAAAGTATGTGTCGCAAGATATTGGGATGGCATTGAACGAAGTCGACAGCGGAGTCCATTTCTGCGGTCATTTTTTTATATTGCACAGTGTCGACGGGATTGGTATCCCAAAGCGCTGGATCAGGGTTAGATATTGGCGCTGTCCAAGGGACTTCCATTTTTTTGCTGGAAGGCTATTGAGTACACTCGCTGCGCTGTCGGCGACTTTAGGCTCGGGATTGAGGCTCAAAAGCAAAAGTGCATCAATTGACCAAGGTTGACGGCTCATCATTGTGAGCAATCCTTGAATTTCCTGCTTAGTGAGAAAGACAAGTTCACCACTGACGAATTGACAAAAAGCAATCCCGGTGTCGACGCCAAATTTATTGAGGTCAGCGACAAGATTCTCGGTAACCTTTTCAGGGTCTTGTGCCAAGTATTCTTGTTGAACAGTGATCTCCTGCCGACTGCGTTCACGCACTTTCACAATGATCGCATCGTCAACATGCAGTTTAAGGTGTTTCATGCATTTGATGATTTCGCTAGCGAGTACCAGATTAATGTGATCGTCGTCTAGATCAAGTGCTTGAGTGAGGATTTTATTCGCGATATCGATGATTTCAGTGATGTCATGACGACGCGAATGAATACGCAGGTCATCGGCCATTTGTGAAAAGTAATCGACAAAAAGCTCTTCTTGACGTTGGTCGAATGTCTTTGATAACGATAGACCAATCGGTATCGCGGTAATAAAAGACTCTGGTGAACCATTTATCAACTGACGTTGATCTGCGCTGATATCGGTGATGGGCGTGTAGTGTTGGATAGCCTCAAGGAGCGCTTGCGCAGACGGTGGAAGTTCCATGTTCTTGGCCTAGGTTGTGATTAATTAATTGTTTAAGCGTACAAAAAATTAATCGTCAAAAACGAGTTTTGTCTTTTTTCTTTTGGTGGGACAGACACTTTTCGTTTTATCCGCTTTATTCGCTTTATTCGCTTTATCCGCTTTATCCGAGACCGCTTTATCCGGGACAGTCACCACTAGTAACCAGTAAGCCGTTGTTAAGATGCCTGTCCTAGTAAAATCTCTAATGAAATCTTACCTCTTTAAAATCCGAACATGCCTTTACCTTCCTGTAACTGGAGGGTTTATCCTGGGGAAATAACGATGAGGAGGTAATATGGGATGTTGTAATCAGTCCCCAGAAGGTGGGTCCAAAGGGCTAAAGCCGCTCTTAAAAGCGGTAGGTATTTTGTTCGTGTTTATAATGGTGCTGGCTTATTGGGTAGGGTAGATCTTCGGGCTAGTATGACGATTCCTTTACGCATTGATGCGTGTTTTAGTGCTTGCCTCAACGATTTGGGATCATGACGCCTGTCATGCGTTTTAGGCCCAGTGTCGGTAATACGGCTTGGATACTCGACAGTGAGCCTACAACATTTCCGCACTCTAAATGAGCGCATGTGGTCAGCCAGGTTTCACTCGACATATTCAGTCGTGTGAGTAGGGGAGGCCGCTGATTTGAGCCCCTTTCTTGTCCCTTGTGGCAAGTCCATTCAACAAGTGCTAAATAGTCCATTAGCCGGAACGGAATGCCGTCGGGCATAGATTTCCTCGGATTTCCTGCAAAGGCGAATAAGCCTGCTGGTGTCGCTTTATTTTGCTCGAGTGATTCAACGCGCTTTTTTATCGATGTGTAATTCGAATGCTTGGGCTGTTTGGTAATACCTGCTCTCACGGGGTTTAAATCGACATAGGCCATTGCCGCAGCAAGAGCTTTGTCATCCAACAAGGCCTGACTTTTAAAGCGTCCTTCCCAAAAATGCCCCGTGCATTGATCTTCTCGGTTCGCTTGCGCTGAAATATATTGATTGAGCAGCTTCATAAACCAACTGACAGACATCAAACGCTCGCGCCAGCTCTCAATGATCCGACAGCACGCTTTGTACTCCGATTTGGAGAGAGATTCTCCCTGACGAAAACGTTGGATGAGTACCGGAGTCTGGTGAAAGGCTAGCCAGCGGTCAATTACGTCGATATTTGTCAGGGATTGGGCGGCTTTTGCATTGATATGTAGGACAACGTGATAATGATTGCTCATAATGGCGTAAGCGCAGATATCGATGCAAAAAGCTTTGGCTAGTGTAAGTAAACGCGTTTCTATCCATGCGCGACGATGCTCATAGCTTTTTTGCGATTGAGCGTCATAGCCACACAGGAAAGAGCGGCGCACGCAGCGTGAGACGCAATGATAATAGGGTGTGGCTGATAGGTTCACTAAAGATGCGCGAGCTTTGGTCATCGTCAGTCCCTTTTGGTAGATGGGTGTATGTAAAAGGTACTGTATAAATGAACAGTTATCATCTTTTCTGGCCTGGTTTTTCGTGACAGTACAAGAAATACTGTAACTGTGAGATTGGTTAGTTACTAAAGGCGTCTGTCCCGATTAGTAAACAACGGGGACAAGCGGGCTATAAAGCAAACTACCAGGACAGTCACCAAGAGGTGTTTGTATCCGGCGAAAACTAAAAGTGCCTGTCCCTGGAAAGGAAACTTAGTAGAGACATGTGTAAAGGTGCCTGTCCCCGCAGGAAATCACGTTGAATAAAAGTGCCTGTCCCCACAAAGAGAAGCTGCCATAAGAAGTTAGGCAGGGGCGCCGCTGTGAAAGCGGAATTGGCTGTCGGGCGCTTGGATCAACTCTGCTTCGCGCTCGCCGATGGTTTGGATACGGTCGCGAATGTCTTCGCCGGCGATGGTTTCTGCGAGCGTCAGGTAATCTTGATAATGGCGTGCTTCCGAGCGCAGTAGCGAGATGTAGAACTTTTGTAGTTCATCATCGAGGTGTGGGGCGACTTTGGCAAAGCGCTCGCAGGAACGTGCTTCAATGTAGGCGCCAATAATCAGTTTATCGACCAAGGTTGCCGGCTCGTGAGTGCGTGCCGCGCGCATTAATCCTTTGGCGTAGCGACCTGCTTCTAACGGTTGATAAGGAATACCGCGTGCGTCCATGATTTCAATCACTTGCTCAAAATGATGAAACTCTTCTTTGATTAACCGGACCATTTTATCAATCAAGGCTTGGCCGTGGGCAAAGCCGGCTTTAGGGGTTAAAGGCGCGCTGAGGCCGTTTTTGCGCGCGTGGAAGATCCCATCGCGAATGCGGCGATAAACAAAGTCTTCATAGGGTTTGGCCCATGCCAGCAGTTGCTCGCCACTCGCCGCGTCGACTGCATATTTACGGATCAGCCACATCGCGGTTTGGCTGGCTTTTAATTCGCAGTTTGCGTGATCGCGCAAAAGAATCGATTGATTGTCAGGCTGAATGGCCGCGTCAATCCAACTGTCGGGGGTTTGACAGTGCAGAAAACCATGAATAGGGGTGAGTAGGGTATTAATTTCTTGGCGTAGCATGCCGAAAACACTCTCAGACTGACAACAATGGCTGGGCATTATAAACAGATGGGATGCGAGCGCAAAGAGCTGGCAGCGCAGGAGGCACTGCCAGGTGGGCGAATTCGGCCTACTTGTTCGATGCCCAAGGGGAACGGTATTGAATACCGAACTTGTCTAAACGCGGTAACTGCGCTTTGAGTCTGGCCAGATAATCGAGCCAGTCACGGCGCTCACTGTGGCTCCAGGCCGCTTCTGCAATGGCGGTAAGCCTTGGAAACACCATATAATCGAGCCTGTCCTGATTAGTGATCAGTTCACTCCAGAGTGCACATTGTACGCCTAGCATATGCTCACGGGCGGGATCGTCACTGGCGAGGCTTGCAAGCGGCTCATATTGGTAGGCTTTTTCTAATGGCGTGACGCCCGCCCAGTCGAGACCGGGCTCGGTGGCAGCATAATCTTGCACCATATCGAGATAGGTCGCCTGACCGGGGGTCAAAATCACATCAAACCCATGCTGCGCACAGTGCAATGCGGCGTCTTCGCTTTGCCATGAATAGATCACGGTATTCTTGCTCACTTTATCGCCGTGCTGCACTTCTTCCCAGCCAACCATACGTTTGCCCAAGGCGCGAAGCTTTTGCTCAGCATAGGTCAGTATCTGTCCCTGTAGCGAAGCGGTCGTTTCTCCGTTCATGCGTCTGTCCCGATAAACTGGGCTATCCGTCCATACTCCGTCAGGGACTTCATCGGCGCCAATATGGACCCATGAGGCGGGGAAAAGCTCGGCGACTTCACTTAATACCGTATCTAAAAATCGATACGTGCCATCGAGGGCTGGCGATAATACGTTATCGGTGTAGTGTTGTACGCTGCGGTAAGTCGAGCGATCGTCGGCATCGTGTAGCCAATCAGGCAGCGCTTTAATGGCTGCGCGACAGTGGCCGGGAATATCAATTTCTGGAATGACGGTAATACCGCGGGCCGCGGCGTATTCAATTACGTCACGCACGTCTTCTTGGCGATAATAACCTTCGTGACGTTCTGCAATATGACTGAACTGCGGGGCAAGGCGGGTATTAGGGCCGCGTTGACTCCCATAGCGTGTCAATTCAGGCAGTGCTTTAATCTCCAGTCGCCAGCCTTCATCGTCGGTTAAATGCCAGTGAAAGGTATTGAACTTAAAATAGGCTAACTGGTTAATCAGTCGCTTTACCGTGTCCACCGAATGAAAATGGCGCGCGCAATCGAGCATCATCCCTCGGTAAGCAAAGCGTGGTGCATCGCTGATTTTTATTGCCGGTATTCGAAGCTGTGTTTCATGCTCTTGGCAAAGTTGTAACAGCGATGCGCAGCCGTGAATAAACCCGCGCTCAGCACAGGCTTGGATGACCACGCCTTGGTCGGTGACGGTGAGCTGATAGGCCTCATCACGGTGTGCGATATCTCGAAGTGCGGAGTCGGGTAGCGGCCGTAAAAGAATGGCATGATCGCCAGTGACCGCATCTTGATGACGTGGGTCGAGTGCAATATCAGCTTGCGGGTACATGCGAACCCATTCGTTGCTTAGCCACTGCGCGGCGGGAAGCGCCTGTGGATCGACAGCGATCAACGGTGTCGTGGGTGAAAGCGTAAAGTATCCTGGCTGGTGGCGCACCGATTTGGGCACCGGAATAATGGCGTGCTCGGCGGGATGAACATCTGGAATCGATGAGCGTGTGGTGTGAGTATGCGCCAAGTTAATGGGGGTGAGCATCACTGAATATTGCTCGCCATTGGCATAGAGCAGCGCATCTTTAAAGCCCGCACAAAGGAACCGTAATGGCGGCGTGTGGGCATCAAACTCGATGTATAAGCTCTGATTGGCATCGAGTGTTTGATGCTCCGGTGTAATGACGCAATAGCTGCCAACTTGCTCGATGCTGCCTTGTGACAGGGTCTTGGCGTTGATGAAGCGATCAAACAGTACCGCAATAGACAGCTGATTTAAGGGACAGTCGGTGAGATTATGCAAGGTTAACCCCATTCGGCTGCGCGGTGGAGTGTCATTGGGATACTCGTTGATCACACTAAGATCGAGGCGGTAAGTCATCACGTGTTCTCCTTGTTCGAGTGGCCGTTGCCAGTCAGCGTTTGCGCACTGATGGCGAGCATAAACCAGCTTGCATGTGGCAACCACTGCTCGCCCCATCGCCAGTTTTGCGCCATATCATCGCAATATGGCGCGGGGTTGAATGCAATCTGTGTTTCATCCTCCATCCCTGCGGTAATGCCATTGCAGATCCCCCCTTTGGCATTAAAAAAGCCCAAGTGCGGTAGGTAATCTGGGTTGTTGTGGCCATGCCCATCGAGCATACAGATATCAAATGGATTTAAACCGAGGATCCAATTAAGCGCCCGTTGGCTAAAGGTGTGGAGAGCAGCATTTAGCGCATCGTCTTGAATATGGCGCGTGGCATGACACGCAAAGGTCGCCAGTGACCCCAAGCGTGCATTCTCGCCTTGCCACCAATAGCCGGTTTCATTGTGGTGAGGAATAAAGTGACGCACCTGTTTAACGCCATCGACGGGTTTGACGTACTGACGCGGATACGCGAATGGATTATCGGCGGTTTGTGTTAGGCTCAGCTCAAACTGGCAGGCGCGTTCCAGTGCTGTTTGCGCGATAGCCTGGTGACTGGGTTCGGTTTCTACATCGAGATAGCGAACTAACGCCAACCCGGGCAGACCTGCATCAGCGGCATGGTAAAACGGGCGGCTCCCATCGGCATTGGCCGACCAATAATATTGGCAAGTCTCATCACTGCGTTGCCGTGCGACCAGCTTTTGCATCCAACCTCGTGCCTCGATCAAAAAGGGACAGTCACCGTTCGCACTAATGTGTCTGTCCCCGGAACCTAAAGGTGCCTGTCCCGTTAAATAAGCGTGACTGTCCCCTGTAGATTGCCCAGTAGATTGCCGAGTGGCGTGATGCAACTCGCATGCGGCGAGAAGGGTGCAGGTTTCGTCAATAATGTTGGGCTCACCGTCATCAAGGTAGTGATGGTTATGTTCAACCAAATGCCAGTAGCCACGAATGGCAGCGTCTAAATAGCGTGCTTGTTGGTCAGGCTCTGAGCAAAGTGAGACTCTGCTTGCGGCGGCAAGGGCTGCAATCGCTATGCCGCCGCCTTGACGAAAGCCGGCTTGGTAAGCCTCACTCATTACTCCATCTTGCGTCGCGTAAGCGCAAAGGGTGCGGCGCTCTGGGTCTTTCGACCATTGATCAAACACCGTCATATAAAAGAAGCCACTGGGGTGTTGCATACGGAGAAGAAAATCGGCGCCGTGTTTCGCTTCATCAGCTAAGCGTGTGCGCATAAACGCAGGCAGCGTGTCCGAGCTAAATTGGCTGGCAAGATCGGCCAGCCCCCAAGCCAACAGCGGGATTTGTTGAGGATTAAAGTAATTGGCATAGGAAAGGTGACTCAGGTATTTGCTCACATCGCCAGAGGCATCGTACCAACCGCCTGATACATCCACACGTTCATCAGAGCCAAATACCTTGGCGCGCTGATCCGCGTGTTCATAGATACCGCTACACCGCTGCGATTTAAAGTAATGCAGCAGATCGGAAAACGTGTTGTGAAACAGGTAATCATTCCTGATCTCAAACGGATGGGAATATACCGGTGTGTCTGTTAACAGCACGAGTTGATAGCGTCCGCGATGCGCAAAGGCAGAAAAATCGAGGGTATAAGCCGTACCTATCTGCCAGTTGTTTAACTGTGTCCCTTGCTGTAATTCAAACTGCGCGACCACTTTATCGAGTGATACTGTGTCTGTCCCACGAACAAAAGTGTCTGTCCCCGTAAATTTTAAAGTGCCTGTCCCGGTAAAATTGTTTGCACTTTCTGCGGCCTCGTTAAAGTGTCTGTCCCCAGAAGAAAAGTGCCTGTCCCCGGAAGAGGAGGCAGTTTTATCGGCAGTGCTAAATGTGCCTGTCCCCTTAAGAGGAGGCAGGGCAATCAGTGCCACGGGCGCGCCGGTGAGGGATTCGCTGTCACTGACGATCACCGCGTATTTGTCACCGTGTAACGAGTAGCCGATGTGATTGGTCAGCACTTGCATGATGGTATCCTTATTGGTCGCTATTGCTCGTACAAATAGCAGCGCACATAGTGGTTGTCGGCGAGCTTGGTCACGCGGGGTAGCTGCTCGGTGCATTTAGCGGTGGCATGCGGGCAGCGGCCAGCAAAGGGGCAGCCGACGGAATCTGGCGTCCACAGAGGGATCTCACCTTTGTTGCCTTTTAGTTCCTCGTGAATGGATTTGCTGGGGTCGGGCACCGCTGAGACCAACAGCTGGGTGTAAGGATGCTGAGGACGATGAATGATTTCTTCGGTGTCGCCCCATTCGACCATATGGCCGACGTACATCACTGCCAAGTCTTCGGCAATGTAACGCGCGGTGGCGATATCATGGGTGATGTAGAGCAGCGACATTTGCTTCTCCACTTTCATCTCTTCCATGAGGTTAAGCACGCCGGCACGAATCGACACATCCAGCATCGAGGTGGGTTCGTCGGCGAGTACCACTTCCGCGCCTACGGCGATGTTACGCGCTAGGTTTATCCTCTGACGTTGGCCGCCCGACAGCTGGTGGGGGAATTTCTCCGCCGTTTCTTTGGCCGGAGTGAGGCCCACTTGCTCGAGCAGCTCGAACACCCGTTCTTTCAATTGGGCTTTGTCGCGCTTGGCGACTTTTTTGTGGATCAATAACGGACGCGCAATATGGTGAAACACATTATGCGTGGGATTGAGCGAGCCAAAGGGGTCTTGCCAGACCATTTGCAGGCCTTCGCGATAGCGCATCAGCTCATCACGTTTTTTAATGGTGGTGATATCGCGTCCCCGGTATTCAATGCAGCCGTCGGTCGGGGCGTACATTTTTGCGATCATTTTCGCGGTGGTGGATTTGCCCGAGCCTGATTCGCCCACCACCGCAAGCCCACGGCCTTTGTACATTTTGAACGAGACATCATTGATCGCTCGCATCATGGGTTGTTTAAGGGCATGGCTGTTAATGGGGAAATCTTTCACCACGTTTTTACCTTCAACCAGCAGTTCTCCAAGACCTGTACTCATCACTGACTTCCTCACATTGGCACGATATTAGACTTTTTGTTGGGCGATCGGCTCGCCGTCGTATAGGTGGCAGTTGGAATAACGGCCTGGTTCGATTTGGCGCAGCACGGTTTGGGTGGTTCGACACTGTTCATGAACTTGCGCGCAACGTGCTTGAAAGCGGCAGCCGGTCGGGATTTCGAGTAAGTTGAGCGGATTACCTGGGATACCCACCAGTTGGCGCTTGGGCCCGGTGAGTGAGGGGAATGAGCTGCCCAGCCCTTCGGTGTAGGGGTGATAGGGATTGGTAAGTACTTGTTTGGACGGCGCGACTTCAATCAGCTCACCGGAATACATGATCCCTATCCGGTCGGAAAACTCGACCATGAGCGATAAGTCATGGGTGATAAACAGAATCGAAAAGCCAAACTCTTCTTTTAACGCGTAGATTTTTTGTAAGATCTCGCGCTGCACCACCACATCTAATGCGGTGGTGGGCTCATCCATGATGATCATTTTCGGGTTGAGGGCTAGCGCAATGGCAATTACCAAGCGCTGACGCATCCCGCCCGAAAACTGGTGCGGATAATCGGTCAGGCGGCTGGGGTGAATATCGACAATTTCCAGCAAGCCTTGCGCTCGATTGACCGCTTGTTTACGGGTCATATTGGTGTGACGCATTAATACATCGCAAAATTGATCTTCAAGCGTCAGCACGGGATTGAGGGCATTCATGGCGCTTTGAAACACCATCGACATTTCTCGCCAACGAAAATCACGCATGCGGGCATCGCTATAGTTGAGGATATTCTCGCCGTTAAATAGCACTTCGCCGCCGGTGATAAATGCGGGTGGCTTATGCAGACGCATCAGCGAAAAGGCAACGGTAGATTTACCGCATCCCGATTCGCCAGCCAGGCCAAATACTTCACCGGGGGCGATGTCAAAACTGACGTGATCGCAGGCTCGGACATCACCGGCATCGGTAATGTAGTCCACGCACAGATCACGGATTGAGATAAGTGGGGTGCGACTCATGATTTATCTCCACTGATCAACATGTGTTCGGCAACGGGATTCTCGTCTCGGGCTTTCTTTTCTTGTTGGTTAAGTTTTTTCCAGCGCTTCATCCCTTTTTGCGCACGTAATTGCGGGTTGGCTATTTCATCCACTGCGAAGTTGAGCAAGGCAAGCCCCGTCACCAGTAAGGTCAGCGCAATACAAGGTGCGAGCAGCTCCCACCACGCGCCAATCAGCATGGACGAAGAGGTTTGTACGTTGTAGAGCATGATCCCCCAGCTGATGGTGTTAGGATCGCCAAGGCCTAAGAAGGAAATAATTGACTCCATGGCAATGGCATACATCACTGAGCCAATAAAGCTGGCGCCGACAATGGGCACGAGGTTAGGCAAGATCTCGACAAAGGTGATGCGAAAGCGCGACTCGCCCAGCACTTCAGCGGCTTTCACGAACTCTTTTTCGCGCAGGGCAAGAGTTTGTGAGCGAACCACCCGTGCTCCCCACGCCCAGGAGGTACAGCCAATAATGATGGCGATCGTCAGCGGTCCGGCTTCGCCGATAAACGCGGCGAGCACGAACAAGAGTGGGTATTGCGGGATCACCAACATGATGTTCATCGCGGCGGTGAGTACATCGTCAACCCAACCGCCTAAATAGCCGGCGGTAATGCCAATTAAGGTGGCGAGCACACACACGGTGATCCCGGCGCCAAAACCGACTGCCAGTGAAACGCGAGCACCATGGAGTAACTGGGACCAGACATCGCGGCCCATACGGGTGGTGCCGAGGGCATGCTCCGCGTCTTTTGACATTAGCAAGGTACGAGGATGGTCTGCTAAGTGGGTGGCGACCCAGCCATCTGGGTTGGCTTGTGCGGCTTTAACCACAAAGCTTGGGTATTCATGCGGGTTACCGGTGCGTTTATCCGGTGCATGCTGGCTTAGCAGTGGAGCGAATATCGCCATTAAGATAAATAAGCCGACAATGATGGAGCCCGCGCGCGCGATTTTGTTGCGCACAATAAGCGTGAGGAGATCTTTCATGATTCTTTTCCTCCGGTTCGCAGGCGCGGGTCAAGCACCACGTACAGCATGTCAGCAATTAAGTTAAACGAGAGCATAAATAAGGTCATAATCAGCAGCTGGCCTTGCAGGACTTGGTAGTCTCGCGCGTTAATCGCATTCAAAAGCACCGAGCCAAGACCGGGATAGTTAAAAATAATTTCTACAATCAGCTGGCCACCGATGGCGATACCCAGCGACATCGACAGCGCAGTGACACTGGGCAAGAGCGCGTTACGGGCCGCGTAGTTAAAGACCACGCGGTTTTCGCTTAACCCTTTGCCGCGCGCCATGGTGATGTAGTCTTCCGCCAGCAGATTAATCATGTTGTTGCGCATGTTGACCAAAAAGCCGCCTACTTGAATGATGGAAGCACAAAAAAGCGGGAGTACGGCGTGATAGGCCACATCTTTAATAAAGGTCCAACTGGTCCAGTCGGGCGTGACGCCTGGCGTGTAGGCGTATCCGGTCGGAAACCATTTCAACCCAATCGCGAAAATAAACAGCGCGAGCATCGCAATGACCACTTGCGGTACCGCTTGGATAATCAGCATGCCTGGGGTGATCATGGCATCGTATTTCCCGCCGCGTTTCCAGGCGGCAAAAATGCCCAAAATCGAGCCCAGTGAAAAAGAGAGCAGCACGGCACTGCCGGCGAGAAACAGTGACCAACCAAACGCTTTGCCCAGCAACTCGTTAACTGATAATGGATAAAATTGAATCGAGGTGCCTAAATCCCAGCTCAGCACGTTTTTCATATAGGTGAAATACTGCATATAGAGTGGGCCATCGACAAAGCCCAGCAGTTGTTTCATTGCCTCAATCCGCTCTGGGGTGACTTGCACCGAGGCGTTGGCAAACATCATGGTGACAGGATCACCGGGCATGGCTCGAGGAATAATAAAATTGAGTGTTGCTGCCACTAAAAGGGCAATCATGTAAAAAGTTAGCCGTCGGAAAAAATAACCCATAACCCACACCTTACACAGCGAAGTGGTGATGTTCGTGGCGTGAACACCTTAGAAAAGCGGGCGCGCAAGGCGCCCGATAGTGGTTACTGAACGGGCTTAAGGTCCAGCACATGAAGAAGACGCTCAGGAATGCCGGCCCAGATAGAGGGGCGACCTTTCGGATTGTCTTCGTTCCACCAACCGGTAAAGCGGGTTGTGTTGTATTGAAACATTTGCGCGCCAGAAAGCACCGGAATAGTGACTTGATCCTTGGCGATAATCGCTTGGATTTGGTGGGCAATTTCTAGCTGCTCATCTTTATCCGCGGTTTTGTAGAAGCTATCTAACAACTTGTCGAGCTCGGCATTTTGGTAGTAATGCATCGCGAACCGCGGCATACCATCCCCTTCCTGTAGGTTGGAGTTATACGCGCTATTCCAATAGGTATAGGGGTCAGCACCGTGGAAATAGTTGGTGTAGGCCACATCGTAATCGGCTTCGAGCATGGCTTGGTTATACACCGAGAAATCCGGGGTACGTGCTTTTGTTTTGATACCGGCATCGGCAAGTTGCTCAACCGCCAGTTGTACGGTGTTATTAAAGTCAGTCCAGCCATTGGGCGACTGAATTTCTAGCTCAAACGATTTGCCCGATGGTGTTTCAACAAAGCCATCACCGTCTTGATCTGTAAAGCCGGCTTCAGCGAGCAGGGCTTTGGCGCCGTCTAGATCGTAAGTATTGTATTGACGATATTTCTCATGCACTGCGTCGTCTGACCAGGCTTCAAAGGCATAGCCAAGGCCGGATGCAAAGTCATTCACCGTGCCACCGCCATAAAAAGCGATATCAATGATGGTTTGACGATCAATCGCCATCGAGAAAGCACGGCGAAAATCGACATTGGTCAGCGCTTCGCGCTTGGCAGGATCGGGGTCATTAAAGTTGACCATAAAGGCCTGAGTGCCGGCAGCCGGATACCAATAGTGATGGTTTGGATTGGCCGCGGCATAGGTGCGATCAATGTCAGGAATAAACGAGGACGTCCAGTCCATTTCGCTGTTTATCACCTTACTCAAAAACTGATCGTTATTGGCAATCTGTGGCACACGCAGGCAATCGACGTCGAGATTATCATTATCCCAATAATGCGGGTTGCGGCACTGAATATAGAGTTGTGAGGTAAAGGTATCGACAGTGGTAAAGGGGCCTGACCCGACAGGATTCTCGTTGGTATATGAGGAGGGGTTGTCGATGTTTTTCCACACATGCTCAGGCACCACGGGGACTTTGACAATTTCATAAGGGACGTTCGAATTAGCTTCAGTGAGCTCAAAGCGGATGGTGTAATCATCAACTTTCTTCACATCGTCGATCCACTGGTTAATCCCCGATTGATCGAGTTCAGGGTTCGCTTTGACCAAATCAAACGAATACACCACATCATCGGCTGTGTAGGCTTCACCGTCTGACCACTTCACCCCTTTACGCAGGGTAAAGGTGACACTTTTTAAATCGTCTGCCATGTCGAAACCCGTCGCAAYACGATAAACGGGCTCGTTGCCTTGTAGTTCATTAAAGACGACCAAAGGTTCATAGACAAAGTCGGTCGTCGTGTGAAGATAGGTCGATCCTAAATAGGGGTTAAAGTTACGGACGAAGGTATTGAACTCTTTGGGATGAATGGTGAGCTCACTGCGCTCAGCAGCACTTGCGCCAGCACTCATGCTTAACGCACCAATTATTGCAGAGGCAAGTAGGGTCTTGCTGGCAATTCTACTGTTACTCGAAAACATAGCCATTCCTTACTGTTGCTTTCAGTTCACGTGATGGATAGTGGTGAGCTCTTTAATGGACCGCCTGTGAGCTCAATGTTACCGGTTGCTAACGTTCCGCTGTGGTTGTCGTCATGGTGTTATTGCAAGAGGTCGGCCAGCAACTCCCTTCAATAAGCCCCAGTTACCCCTTTGCTGCAACGGTCGAAATCGTTAAAACCGTAAAAACACCTTTAATCGTCGTTATTTTCGTTAAAATGAAGGGCTTGAGAAGACGATTGTCCATGCAGTTAGTCTCAAAATCGTTCATTTCACCCTCAATAAGCTAAACTTTAAATTATTAATTATCAATTATTTACAGTGTTATTATTGATAGATCGACCCATGTCACACACCTTCCCTCTCTTATTTCTCGTCGAAAAATTTATCTTTATTTTTGTTGTGATAAAGCGCGCACTTTCACTTTTAATCTTGGTTTAGATGGCTTTTAGCCATGCTGAAGAGGCAGATCCATAATGTTGTTTTGTGTCGATTATTAATTTAATAGGAGGGTGATAGTGGGAGGGAGTGATACCGGGGACAGGCACCTTATAGGGTGATAGTGAGGACAGGCACTGTATTGGGAGCTGATATTGAGCATGATATTGAGGACAGGCACTGTATTGGTGATAAGGAGTGAGTGATAGTGAGATATCGGGGACAGACACTTTATTGATAGTGGGGACAGGCACTTTATGACTAAGAGTGACTAAGGTGTCTGTCCCCGTAAGAAGATACCTGTAAGAAGAAGATAAAAAACGGCATGGACTTAACGTGTCTGTCCTCCTAAAGGGGAATGTGCCTGTCCTCGTACGGTAAGAAGATACCTGTAAGAAGAAGATAAAAAACGGCATGGACTTAACGTGTCTGTCCTCCTAAAGGGAAACATGCCTGTCCCCGGAAGGGGAGGCACTTTATTGCGGTGCTGGGTGTGTTGTTAATCGTCTAACAGTAGTTGGCGCAGTTGTTGGTAGTAAGATTCTAGCTGAGTGCGGGTGGTGCTACGTTTGTCGCAATGATCGAGGATAAAGCGAATGGAATTCAGCACAGTGCGCCACCTTGGCGTTTTGGGAAGGGTTTCTAGCAAGAGGTACTTGTCTAAAGTGCGCGTTTGTAAGCTGCTACGATCAAGGTATACGCGCCATAAGCCGCTTTGTTCGGCAAAGTCGAACTTGGTTTTGCCGGTGGCTTCTTCCCAGTAATCTAACCCTGCAATCATGGCTTCGACAATGAGCTGCCTACGGGTGTTGATTTTACTTTCTTGTTGATGTTCAGCTTTTTCTGCCAGCGCCTCAAACTCACCGCCCATGGCTTTTAATGCGTCCAGTTGGCGAATGTCGCCGCCTAATGCATACCCAGAGAGGGCTTCAATCGCACTTTCAAGGCTTTGTATACGGGTTTGAGAAACGGGGGAATCGTTGTTGATCACGTAGAGGCTGTCGATATCAGATTCTGCAGGAAAACGTAACAACATGCCATCAAGGTGCTCAGGTGTTCCGTCAATAAAAGCGGTAAGTGGCCCTTGATAGCGTTCGCACTGTTGGGCGTGGTCGGGGGCGGTAACGAGCGCGTGGCCGTGCATGCGTTTTACGTCTTCTTTATCGCGCTTAAACAAGCGTGCTGCCGCTTCGTTGACGAACCTAACTTGGCCATCACGACTCATGCCGAGCATGGCTTCGGGCGCAAGAGACAGCTGTGAGATCAGCCAAGATTGTGTTTCGAGCAGGCTGGCTTGTTGTTGTGCGCTTTGCTCTAGTGCCTGTTCAAGGCGTTGATTTTCTTGGCGTCGCTGCTCAGCTTGACTTGCGGTCAGGTGGGTGGCAATCCGTGCGGCCAGCTCTCGTTTATCAAAGGGTTTACTGAGGTAATCATTCGCACCTACGCTGAAACCATAGACCCTGTCATCCGGCTGGTTGAGTGCAGTGAGCATAATGATGGGAAGTGCGGCATGATCGAAGTGTGTCCTGAGTTGCTCGCAGACGTCAAAGCCACTCATTCCCGGCATCAGTACATCCAAAAGTACCAGATCTGGCGGTGTGGCGATCACGTTATCTATCGCAGTGCGGCCATCGCTGGCGGTTGAAACACGGTAGCCTTCCATGTGAAGAAAGCTGGTTAGGATTTGTTGATTGGTCGGCTCATCATCGACAACCATAATATGCAGCGCGTCTTCGGCTGGAGCGGGGACGCTGGCTTCAGCTGGGTCGGGGAAGCGTTGATCCGCGTCTAAGGGGTGGATATGCTCGGACATCGAGATATGCTGATCAGTCTCATCCGTCAGTGCGGGCATTTCATGTGCTTTGGCAAGCGTGAAACTGAACGTGGTTCCGACCTGTGGTTGACTACTGACATAGAGTTGACCGCCCATCAGCTCAATCAGTTGTCGGCTAATCGATAGTCCTAGACCCGCACCGTGTTGATAGTGATAGTGGCCGCTTACTGCTTGGGCAAGCGGCTCAAAGACTCGGCTGAGTTGTTCGGCGGGGATCCCTTTGCCGGTATCAACCACTTGAACGCGAATACGGTCATCAATGGTATCGGCACTGATCACTATTTTGCCTGCATCGGTGAACTTGATCGCATTGCCAAGCAGATTGTACATAACTTGCTCGAGCCGTTGCGGATCGGCGTATACCCATACTGGCGAATCGCTCAGCTGGTTGATGATCTCCAAGGGTTTATCTTTTTTAAGGTGCTTGGCGAGTGAAAGGACCAATTGTGTCATTGCGTTAACATCGACAGGACATTGTTCGAGATCCAGTTGGCCATAACGCATTTTGTGATAATCGAGAAGATCATCAACCAGTTTTGCTAGCCGTTGACCACTGTTCACGATGATCGACAATTGGTATTGATGATCGCGACTAATTGGGCCGTTCGCCCCATCAATCATTGCTTCTGCAATACCTATCATACCGTGTAGCGGCGTGCGTAGTTCATGTGACGTGGTGGCGAGGAACTCATCTTTTAGCGTGTTGGCCAACTGCAGCTCTTGGTTCTGAGCTTTGATGATGGTGAGGTTGGCTTCTAAGGTTTGATTTTGCTGTTGAATTAACTGGATTTTCTCGCGAATAGCATGACGCATGCGCGCAAAACTCACTGCTAGCCGGCCCACTTCATCAGGCCGGCGTGTGTGATGGATTTGGGTGTCGAGATCACCGGCACTGACTTTTTCGGCGGCCCACGTAAGCTGAAGGAGTGGTCGAGTAATAAAGTTAGACACATAATGCGATGCAACGACCACGGCGAGGGTCGCGAGCAGCATGGCGACAATAAATAGCTGCTCTAATTGGTGGACCCGTGCGAACGCAACTTGCGTGGGTACCTCGGCGACGAGTCCCCACTTTAAACCATGGCTATCAATGGGAGTATAAGCGGCGAGTAATGTGTTGCCCGAGGGGCTTTGGTAACGGGTGACACCTGTGTTCCCCGCCAGCGCCTTGTCCATCACTGGCGTGCTGTTGGTGATTGCTTTAGAGGTTGCTGATTGCGCACGTACTTGGCCGTCTTTTCCCACCAATAAGGTTTGAATACCATTGGACTCTCTCGGCGCCATTAATGTGGCAAGAGCCTGGTTGGGTAGCCGAAACAGGGCATAACTATGAAGGTATCCTTGTTGAATAATCGGTGCACCTAGCCAAGCTACGGGTATCCCATCTTGCTCGGGTGAGAAATCTGAAATAACGACATGTGGCGTCGGGTCAAGTTTGCCTTGTATCTTTTGGCTGTGCTGTGTCAAGGCTGAGAAGGTGTGCCCCAATGAGGTATCTCGGAATGGCCCTGTGATTAAATTGGTGCCGTAGTTGGCGTGTTTTTTCACCGAGTAAGTGACGTTGCCTTGTTTATCGACGAGTAAAGCATCATCAAAATCCGCGCGTGCCAGTAACGCCTGATAAGCGCGATGATAGCGTTGATGGAGCAGCCGATAACGCTCAGTGGCTGAATAGTTGGGATCGTCTTTGGCGACGGGCGTTTTTATTTTGTTCCCTGACTCGGGAAGATAACGGCGTTGGGCGTATTGACGGGCTTGTTCAATGTCAGGGCGTAAGCGGCGAAATGCATCGATCAAACCATAAAAATGGCCGCCACTGGCATAGGCTAGCTCAGAGGCCACAAAGCCTAGCACTTCGGCTTCTTGGGCATTCAAGTAATCATTGATTTGCTGCTGCTTACTGTCTCGAACCGATAAAAGGTGCGAGGTACTTTGCTTTTGCAGATCCTGGCTATAAGCATTTAAAAAAAACAATGCCACCAAAGTGAGTGGAAGAAGGCTTAATAACAAGAATGCCAGCATCAAGGTATGATGAAGGCGTTTAAATGGGTAGACAGCGAGAAACTTCTTCATAATAAACAGCATTTTCCCTACAGCACTTTAATAAAGGTTGTGGGTTCACTCGTCCTGTCTGAGTCAATGTTAACGTGAATAATCAGGCTTGAGGAACGCATCCTGTTACGACGTTACTGCGTTTTTTCGCTTTGACAAGGAAGTATCGATAGAAGCGTGTTGATTGACGCACTTTTCTATGTATCGCTGCAAGTGAGGGTAGGGTGACAGGTATTGCGTCGGCGGAATAAATCTAAAAAAAGGCCTCAGCATATGCCGAGGCCTTTGAAGAATGCCGTTAAGCCTAGCGATTAGTGCTGGGGCTTGGTCGCAGGCGCATACGCTGATGCACGAGCGCAGGCACTACCTGCTGCTTTGGCGTCTGCGTTTGGCGCGTTAAACGCGGCGATAGCTACAGGACTGTGATCGACTGTCTCATTCGGTGCCGGCGCTTTCATCATCGGTGATGTTGCGCGGCGATATTGAATAGTGGCGGTCGGTGCATTGATTGCCACCTCGCGCTCAATCACTTTCTCGGTCACTAAATCGACGTTCGGATCATGCTCCGGTGTCGTGGCCGGTGTGGGTGAAACGGCTACTTGCGGTGTGGCTTCCACCTCAGGCGTCTGCACGGGCTGCACAGCAGGCTTCTGTTCAGCCGCGGGTGTGCCTACAGAAGATGCAGGGCGGGTTGAGACCGGGGCCGCGTCAGCCGGTTTGCTTTGCATGATAATGACTTTTCCCATCGCCATTTCAGGACGCGCCACACCACTTACAATACCACTCACACTCGGTTGATGGGTTTGGCGTTTATCTTGGCGACGGCGATCTTGCTTCACCTTGACCGGTTGCTCTGCTGACCACACTTTACCCATTGCCATTTCCGGTGAGGCCATGCCCGTGGTGAGCGGCATTGGGCTTTTCACTATTGGACGGCGACGACGACGCTGGCCACTGGCGCGAAGATGGCGAGGTGAGCGACGGTTACGACGCTTGTCCTGCTGGCCTTCTTTTTTGCCGTTTTCCGGTTGCTGTTTCGCTTGTTGGGCGACTTCGGCACCGACTTGATGCAAGTCTTTGCCTGGCTCGGCGGCAGTCTCGACCGGCGCGTGTGTCTCTGCGATGTCTTTATTAATCCGCACGCTACGGTTTAGCTTACGACGTTGACGGCGCTGTTTAACCTGTTCGGTTTTTTCCGCCTTCTGATCGTTTGGCTTCTGACCTTTATTATCCGCTTTTTCAGCTTGCGGTTTAGCCGCTTTACTGTCGTCTTGTGGTTCGACCGCTGGTGCTTGCTCTGCGGTTTTCTTCGCTTTATCGTTGCGAGGCTTCTTGCCTTTACGATTGGTGTCGCGACGTTCTTCTTGGGATTTATTCTGACGACGTTGCTTATTGTTACGACCGCGATCGTTACTGCTGTTATCGCTTTGCTCGTCTTGCGCGTCGGGCTTATGGTTGCTAGCCGATGGGTTGCTTCGCGATGAGTTGCCACGCGATTGACTACCACGAGACTGATTGCGACGATTTTGTTGGTCGCGTGATGATTTCTGACCTTGTTCCTGACTTGATGCTTCAGGCTTTTGTGTGGTTTGGCTCGTCGCCTCATCACTGGCAGGCGCGCTAAATAGCTTAGCAATGAACTGACCGACTTTTGCCAATAACCCCGGTGTTGTCGCTTTAACGGATGCCTCGGTCGACGCCGCTTGAGCTGGCGCACTTGGCGCTGGTGTCGCGGGTGCGGCAAAGCCTTGCAGAACAGGCTCTTCACGTTTTTTCGCTGGACGTGCTTGTTGTGGCTCTTCGCGTGCTTCTGCTTCTTTTAACGCGTCGATTTGACCGGGCAATTGATAAGACAGGTCAGCCATCTCTTCACCACCGCGGACACGAACCACATCAAAGTGCGGGGTCTGCATTTCGGCGTTTGGTACCACCACCACTTTGACATTGTGGTACTTCTCAATGTGCTGGACGGAGCGGCGTTTTTCGTTGAGCAGATAAGAGGCCACAGGGACAGGAACAATACCGAGTACTTGTGCGGTGTTTTCCTTCATTGCCTCTTCTTCCATCAAGCGAAGGATGGAAAGAGACAGTGACTCGTTATCACGAATGACGCCTGTGCCCTTACAGCGTGGGCAAATATGATGACTGGCTTCCGCCAATGAAGGGCTTAAGCGCTGACGCGACATTTCTAACAAGCCAAAGCGCGAGATGCGGCCGATTTGTACGCGAGCACGATCCATTCGTACCGAATCGCGGAGCATGTTTTCGACTTCGCGTTGATGACGTACTGGGGTCATGTCGATAAAGTCGATCACCACCAGGCCGCCCAAGTCACGCAAACGCAATTGGCGAGCAATTTCTTCTGCCGCTTCGACGTTGGTTTGGCGAGCTGTCTCTTCGATGTCGCTGCCTTTGGTGGCTCGGGCAGAGTTAATATCGATAGACGTCAGTGCCTCAGTCGGATCGATAACAATCGAGCCGCCGGATGGCAAGCGTACTTCGCGTTGGAAGGCCGATTCGATCTGGCTCTCGATTTGATAATGGCTAAAGAGTGGAACTTCGCCATCATAAAACTTAATGCGGCTGACAAAGTCAGGACGAACCAGCTTGATGTGTTCTTGCGCCCGTGTGAAGACTTTTTCGCTGTCGATCAAAATCTCGCCAATGTCGCGACGCAAGTAGTCACGGATAGCGCGCGCAATCACGTTACTTTCTTGATGGATAAGGAAAGGTGCAGGGTTTGCCGCTGCCGCTTCTTTCACCGCTTGCCAATGGTTAAGAAGCACTTTTAAATCCCACTCGAGCTCTTCGGCCGATTTGCCGACCCCAGCCGTGCGGACAATCAGCCCCATGCCTTGTGGCAGCTCGAGGCCGGACATGGCTTCTTTCAGCTGGCTGCGTTCTTCGCCTTCGATACGGCGAGAGATACCGCCTGCACGCGGGTTATTTGGCATCAGAACCAGATAACTACCGGCTAGAGAAACAAAGGTGGTCAGTGCCGCACCTTTATTACCGCGTTCCTCTTTGTCTACTTGGACAATAACTTCCTGGCCTTCTTTCACCACATTTTTGATGTTGGGACGGCCTTGATAACTGTAACCGGAAGGGAAGTATTCGCGAGCGATTTCTTTGAGCGGGAGGAAACCGTGTCTGTCTGCGCCGTAATCAACAAATGCCGCTTCCAAGCTGGGTTCAATACGGGTGATGCGTCCTTTGTAAATGTTAGCTTTTTTCGATTCATGGCCAGGGCTTTCGATATCGAGATCGTATAACCGTTGACCGTCAACCAATGCGACGCGCAACTCTTCTTTCTGAGTTGCGTTAATCAACATTCTTTTCATCTGATTTTTCTCATTTATTTATCGTTGTTATTAGCGGTTGATGACGAGAGCAGTCGCCAATGCTGCCTGACCCCAAGTCTGATATGATGCAGCCTCCCGGCTGGAGAAAATCAGGGGTGCGCTCGGGCAAGTTTTAATCGGCCAGCTGCAACGGTTTTTATGGCTCACCGGATTACACAGTTGGCGTCCGCCGTTTTTTACCGATGGCGGAGAGCTCTGACACTGACTCACTGCCTCGTGTCAACACACTAACGGGTGCTTTGGGTTTACGTCTTACGCCAATTGCCGCGTAACGCCTTAAAAGCATTCGGAATTATGGTGCTATTGCGGGATTAACCGCATGACGGTTACCGACTGCTCGATTCGCAACCGCACCACTCGCGTTTTTATACCCCGAGCGCCACGTGTTTGCCAAGCGCGATATCTCTATCGCAGGCGATAAACCGTGTGTCAGCTAAGCGTTTGCTTTTCTGACTAACGCCGCAACTATAGCAGGGAGACCAGAGTCCAGCAATCGGCTTTATTGGCTTATGTTGCCTTGATAGAAAAACCCAGTGAATATGGCGTTTTTTTGCACGATTGTCCGGCAGGAAGAGAGCGGAACTCAACGGATTTTGCCGCGATTTTGCGGCATAGCTATCACGTGCTTTAACGGCTTTAGCACGCTCAACAGGTGCATGTCAGCACACTTAGAGGTAGAATAATAAGTTATGACAGAACAAAAATCTCAAGTGCGATTTATCGACATCGATGATGATATCGCCGGCCAACGTATTGACAATTTTTTGCGAAATCAGCTGAAAAATGTCCCGAAAAGTATGATTTATCGCGTGCTTCGTAAAGGCGAAGTGCGAGTTAACAAAAAACGGATAAAACCGGAATATAAACTCCAACCGGGAGATGTGGTGCGCGTGCCACCTATTCGTCTTCCCGACAAAGATGAAAAAGCCGCACCCAGCACCAAGTTAGACAAAGTGGCGGCGCTTGAACATTGTATTTTGCATGAAGACGATCATCTGTTAGTGCTTAATAAGCCATCGGGGACCGCGGTACACGGAGGCAGTGGATTGCAATTCGGTGCTATTGAGGCCATGCGTGCATTGCGACCTAAGGCGCGTTTTTTAGAGCTGGTTCATCGGATTGACCGTGACACCTCAGGGATTTTATTGATTGCGAAAAAACGCTCGGCACTGCGACATTTACAGGCGCAGTTTCGAGAAAAGACGGTGCAAAAAGAGTATTACGCGTTAGTCATGGGCAAATGGCCAGCCAAACAGCGCAAAGTGACCGCACCGCTATTAAAAAATGAGGTGAATAGCATTGTGCGTGTTAACCCTAAGGGGAAACCGTCTGAAACGCGTTTTAAAGTGATTGAAAGCTTTGCTGAAGCCACTTTGGTGCAGGCTAGCCCTGTGACGGGACGAACGCATCAAATACGGGTACACGCGCAGTATGTCGGGCATCCTTTAGCATGGGATGATCGCTATGGTGATCCGCGCTTTGATGCATACACCCGGTCAGTCGGGCTGGATCGCTTGTTCCTTCATGCTGCCAATATCCGTTTTGTGCATCCGGGGAATGAAGACACCATGACGCTCAGCGCGCCGATGGAGCCCAAGCTTGAGCGTGCCCTTGAAGGGCTACGGGCGAAAAACGCATAATTTTTTCCGTATTTCCAGATCGTCAATACGCAGTATTTTGTCGCTGCGTCTTGCAACAGTAAGTGTTGAGAACACGAGGTAAAAATGCACATTAAACCACCGAGCACTGTTGATTGTGATGCGGCGTCGAATATGGCAATAAGAAAGCCGCATCCTGCCATTGCCTCTTATTCGTTACTGATTTTTGATTGGGACGGTACGGTGATGGATTCCATTGGGCGGATTGTGTCTAGCCTTGATAGGGCAGCACGTTTAACCGGTCAGTTGCCAGTGTTACCGCCTGAACGCTTGCAAGCCATGATCGGTTTAAGTCTGGAAAAGGGCTATCAATTACTCTATCCCGGCGCTGATCCGGCTTGGTATCCGAGATGGATTGCGCATTATCGTCAGCAATTTGTCTACGACAATCCGACACCGTGCCAGCTTTTTTCTGGCGTCAAAGACACATTAGTGGCATTAAAAGCACAAGGCTTTCAATTAGCGGTTGCGACCGGAAAATCACGAGCAGGCTTAGATCGGGCTATGGCAGAGACAGGCACGCAGGATTTATTTGTTGCGACGCGTTGCGCGGATGAAACGGCATCTAAACCTGACCCACAAATGCTAGACGAAGTGTTAGCGCAGACGGGCATCGCGCGCGAGAAAGCGATTATGATCGGTGATACGGGCCATGACATGCAGTTAGCCGTCAATGCGGATATGGCACGGTTGGCTGTTACCTGGGGCGTTGAAGATCACGCTAGCCTAACGACCTTTGGTCCCGTTGCTGTATTGGACAGCCTCACCGCATTGATAGATCACGCGCCGGTTAGATAACCCTGATCCCTTCTTTCTCTAACATCTCGCGTAGCCGAATCAGTGGCAGCCCCACTAATGTATTGGGATCGCGGCCATGCATGGCGTTAAAGAGGGCAATCCCTAAGCCTTCGCATTTAAAGCTCCCCGCGCAATCGAGCGGTTGCTCGATATCGATGTAGCGGACAATCTCCTGCTCGGTGAGCTCACGGAAATCGACATGAAAAGGTTCAACGTCCGATTGATGCTCACCGGTTTCACTATTAATCACCGCCAGCCCCGTGTAAAAGGTCACTTTCTTGCCGCTGGCGCGCTTTAACTGCTCAATGGCGACGTCTCGCTCATGCGGCTTGCCTAAGACTTCCTCGTCAATCACACACACTTGGTCAGAGCCTATAATGATGGCGTTATCGAACAGCGGCATCCCGGCCATCGCTTTTTCGAGTGCGAGCCGTTCCACTAAGTCAGTGGCGCGTTCGTTCTCGAGTCGACTTTCGTCAATGGCAGGTGAAAAAGTCGAAAAGGGGAGGGCGAACTTTTTTAAGAGGGCCTGGCGGTAGGGGGAGCTTGATGCCAGCACAATTTTTGGCGGTTGTGTGGTATGCATGACCGTTCCTTTTTTAAGCGCGCTAGTGTGTTTAAACGACTCGCGCGTGATCGATTTTTGTTAATTGTTCGCACTCATTCTAACCTGAAAAGATAACTTGCGCGATGTCGGCAAACCGGCCGAGTGGCTATCGAGCCTAAACAGCGACGCGTAGGTAACATTTTCTTTGACTCCAGCGCATTTGGAGGCTAATATTCGCGCCCTATGCAGAAGGTAAAGCTACCGCTGACGGTTGATCCGTTCCGTTGCGCCCAAAAGCAACTCGACTACGATGGTATTGTAGACAAGTCGCGATTGTTGCGCCTCGGTGAGGCAACCCAAAGCATCGATAGTGATGCAGAGGTCATGCTTTCATTCGACATTGATGCCCAAGGCTTGAAAATTGTAACGGGTCGAGCAGCCGTTTCAGTGAGTCTTGAGTGCCAACGTTGTTGGGGGCCGTTCTCGTATCGCTATGAAACTGAATTCGTTTATAGCCCGGTTTTCAATGAAGACCAGGTGGGCAATTTACCGGATGCTTATGAGCCGGCATTAGTCGACGAAAACGGTGAGATTGATCTGATTCAATTGGTCGAAGACGAGTTGATTGTGGCCTTGCCACAAGTCGCCATGCACGAAGATACAGACTGCAAAGTCAGTACGGACAACATGGTGTTCGGGGAAATCCCACTTGCTGATGAGCGTCCAAATCCGTTTGCCGCACTAAAAAACTTAAAGCAAAGTAACGAGGAGTAGGGTCAATGGCCGTACAAAAGAACCGTAAAACCCGTTCTAAGCGTGGTATGCGTCGTTCACACGATGCACTGGGTACTCAAGCTGTATCTGTAGACAAAACCAGCGGTGAAACTCACCTGCGTCACAATGTGACTGCAGACGGTTTCTACCGTGGCCGCAAGGTTATCAACAAGTAAGGTTGATCCTTGACTAGGCTAACCATTGCACTCGATGCGATGGGCGGGGATTTTGGTCCCCAAGTCACAGTGCCTGCCTCCGTGCAGGCATTGTCGCGTTTTGCGGACCTAAAAGTGATGCTAGTGGGCGATGAATCTCGCATCCAAGCGTCGCTTCGTCAACTTAATGCCCAGCATCATCCCCGACTATCGATCGTCCATGCCCCGGACGTAATCCCTAATGATATGCGCCCGTCTACCGCATTGCGACGTAGCGCCGAGACCTCCATGCGTGTCGCGCTTGAATGCGTCGCCAGTGGTGATGCGGATGCGTGTGTCAGTGCCGGCAATACCGGTGCTTTGATGGCGTTGTCCAAATACCTTCTGAAGTTATTACCCGGTATCGATCGGCCGGCGCTAGTCACTGCGCTGCCCGGAGCCAATCATCAACGTAAATGGTTGCTTGATTTAGGGGCGAATGTGGCCTGTGACGCGGATACGCTCTTCCAGTTTGCGGTGATGGGGGCGGTGTTAGCGGAAGCAGAGCTTGGCCGTACGCCAAGGGTTGGCTTATTAAATATCGGTGAAGAGGCGATCAAAGGGAATGACTGGGTGCGTCGTTGTGCTGACTTGCTTTTGCATAGCCCATCGGTGCATTACACGGGTTATGTCGAAGGCGACCAGATTTACACCGGTGAAACGGATGTGATTGTCTGTGATGGTTTTGTTGGCAATGTCGCATTAAAAACCAGCGAAGGCGTCGCCCGTTTGATCACTGATAAGGTGAAAGCGCACCTTAATCCTCATCCTATCAAGCGCTGGATCGCGAAATGGCTATTTTCTGAGCTTTTAAATCAACTCCAACAGCTGAAACCCGACCAGTACAACGGCGCAAGTTTGCTAGGATTGCGCAGCATCGTTGTAAAAAGCCACGGACGCGCAGATATCGCCGCTTACGAAAACGCTATTTTTGAAGCGGTGCACGAGGTCGAACGGCAAATCCCAACTAAGATAAGTGACCGTTTAGAGGCAGTTCTTCTCGAGAGGCATTAGTAGTCTTCATGTATAGTAAGATTTTGGGCACAGGCAGCTATTTGCCTGAACAGGTTCGCACCAATGCTGACCTTGAACAGATGGTAGACACCAGTGACGAGTGGATTGTGACCCGTACGGGGATCAAAGAACGTCGCATTGCTGCACCGACAGACACCGTTGCCTCAATGGCTTATCAAGCCGGCGTACAGGCGATTGAAATGGCCGCCATCGATAAACATGATATCGATCTCATTATTGTTGCTACGACCAGTGGTGAACGTGCGTTTCCAGCCGCTGCCTGTGATGTGCAAGCGATGTTGGGGATACAAGGTTGTCCCGCGTTTGATATTGCCGCTGCATGCTCTGGTTTTGTGTATGCGTTGAGTGTGGCCGATCAATACGTTAAAAATGGGTTGGCAAAACATGCCCTCGTGATTGGTGCCGATCGTCTCTCGCACACCTGCGATCCCGCGGATCGGTCTACCGTTATTTTGTTTGGCGATGGTGCGGGAGCCGTCGTGCTTTCGGCCGATGAGCAAGATGGTATTTTGTCCACCCATTTAAAAGCGGATGGAAAATTTGGTGAGCTTTTGAAACTGAAGTATCCCGATCGGGGCCAATCCCATGTATCGGATGAAGCCTGGCTCTATATGGCCGGCAATGAAGTGTTCAAAGTGGCGGTAACGCAGCTGGCGAATATTGTCACGGAAACCCTTCAGGCGAACCAAATCGAAAAATCAGACATTGATTGGTTAGTTCCTCATCAGGCGAACTACCGAATTATTAAAGCGACCGCGAAAAAACTCGCGATGTCGATGGATCAAGTGGTGTTGACCCTAGACCGTCATGGCAACACATCAGCGGCTTCTGTACCGACTGCGTTTGATGAAGCGGTGCGTGATGGACGCATTCAACGTGGTCAAACGGTATTGCTCGAAGCATTTGGTGGCGGTTTTGCATGGGGTTCTGCACTGGTCAGGTTCTAAACTAATAGGAAACGAATATGACTCAAACAGCGATCGTATTTCCGGGCCAAGGCTCGCAAGCCGTGGGTATGCTCGGTGAGTTAGCTGAACAATATGGTGTGGTTCAGCAGACGTTTGCAGAGGCCTCTGAGGTGCTTGGCTATGATCTGTGGGCGTTGGTTCAACAAGGTCCTGAGGCAGATTTGAATGAAACCCACCGCACTCAGCCTGCTTTGTTGGCGGCATCAGTGTCGATTTGGCGGGTCTGGCAATCGCAAGGTGGTGCAACGCCTTCGGTACTCGCGGGTCATAGCCTGGGTGAGTACTCAGCTTTGGTCTGTGCAGGGGTATTGGACTTTAAAGCAGCCATCAAGCTTGTCGAGTTACGTGGCCAATTGATGCAAGAAGCGGTCCCTGCAGGCGTCGGTGCGATGTCAGCGATTATTGGTCTCGACAATGACGCTATCGCAACGGCGTGCGAACAAGCTGCTCAAGATCAGGTTGTTTCGCCGGTTAACTTCAACTCGCCCGGTCAAGTCGTGATTGCTGGGAATAAAGACGCGGTTGAACGCGCCAATATACTGTGCAAAGAAGCGGGCGCTAAGCGGGCGCTACCATTGCCGGTATCCGTGCCGTCACACTGTACATTGATGAAACCTGCTGCTGAAAAGTTAGCGCAAGCACTTGAATCTGTCACGTTTAATGTGCCTGTCATTCCTGTGATCAATAATGCTGACGTGGTGACACCAACGGACCCAGCCGCTATTAAAGAAGCACTGGTGCGCCAGTTGCATAGTCCAGTGCGCTGGACGGAAACCGTTGAGCGTATGGCGACTGAAGACGTCGAGCAGCTGCTCGAGTTTGGGCCAGGTAAAGTCCTAACGGGATTGACCAAACGCATCAACAAATCATTGAGCAGTGCGGCTGTTAACGATAGCGCCAGCTTGGCGGCAGCAACAGCCTAAGTGTGACTGTGCGGTCATAGTATTCTGTGACTGCCGGCCGATGTCGGCAGAATCAATTAAAAGGGTAACCGAATGAAACTAGATGGAAAAGTAGCACTGGTGACAGGTGCGAGCCGAGGTATTGGCCGAGCAACGGCAGAGCTTTTGGCTGAGCGCGGTGCAACAGTGATCGGGACGGCAACCAGTGAAAACGGTGCCGCAGCGATCAGCGACTACCTCGGTGAAAACGGTAAAGGGTTGGCCCTGAATGTCACATCATCGGATTCAGTGGCGGACGTTTTAGCCACGATCAAAAAAGAATTTGGTGATGTTGATATTCTGGTTAACAACGCGGGTATCACTCGTGATAACCTATTGATGCGTATGAAAGACGACGAGTGGCAAGATATCATCGATACCAACTTGACGTCGATTTTCCGTTTATCAAAGGCAGTCTTGCGTGCGATGATGAAAAAACGCTGCGGCCGAATCATCAATATCGGCTCTGTCGTCGGTGTGATGGGGAATGCGGGACAAGCCAACTATGCTGCGGCAAAAGCAGGTGTCATTGGTTTTACCAAATCCATGGCACGTGAAGTGGCTGCGCGTGGCATTACCGTTAACACCGTTGCGCCTGGGTTTATCGAAACCGATATGACGAAGGCCCTCAGTGACGATCAGCGTGCAGCAACCTTGGCACAAGTGCCCGCGGGACGTTTAGGCGATCCTAAAGAGATTGCTGCGACGGTCGCTTTTTTAGCATCAGACGATGCCGCATACATGACAGGCGAAACCTTGCACGTTAACGGCGGCATGTACATGATTTGATCGAGACCGTTGCAATCTGGAATGACACACGTCAAACTCCGATTGATTTGTCCCCAAATCGTGGTTTGACCAGCCGTGGAGGTCTTGCAACTTCCACATTAATGAATAAACTACAGCACATATCGCATCTGCGAATCTTGTAAGGACTAGTATTAATATGAGCAACATCGAAGAACGCGTAAAGAAAATCATCATTGAGCAACTAGGTGTCGACGAAGCAGAAGTGAAAAACGAAGCTTCATTTGTAGACGACTTGGGCGCGGACTCTCTGGATACCGTTGAGCTGGTAATGGCTCTTGAAGAGGAATTCGATACAGAGATTCCAGATGAAGAAGCAGAAAAGATCACGACTGTACAGGCCGCTATCGACTACGTAGTCGGCGCTTCAGCGTAATCTCAGAATCCTACCAGGCGGTCTCCTTGACCGCCTGTGTTTTTTTTTACTCTACTCTACAATCCAAATTAATATTCTCCGGAGAATATCATCGTGTCTAAGCGTCGTGTTGTTGTGACTGGCATGGGTATGTTATCACCCGTCGGTAACTCAGTTGAGTCCTCATGGAAAGCTCTGCTAGCCGGGCAAAGCGGTATCTCCGCCATTGAGCATTTTGATGCCAGCGCCTTTGCTACTCAATTTGCCGGCATGGTTAAAGACTTCAACTGTGAAGACTACATGTCGAAAAAAGATGCACGAAAAATGGACTTGTTCATTCAATACGGCATCGCGGCCAGTGTTCAAGCCATTCAAGACTCCGGACTGCAAGTTGACGACCACAATGCGCACCGTATTGGTGTTGCGATCGGCTCGGGCATTGGTGGCCTTGGTTTAATTGAACAGAACCACCGTGCATTTGTGGAGAAGGGTCCACGTAAAATTAGCCCTTTCTTTGTGCCATCAACCATCGTTAATATGATTGCCGGTCACGTGTCGATTAACTATGGCATGCGCGGTCCAAATATCTCGATTTCAACCGCGTGTACCACCGGCCTACATAATATTGGCCATGCGGCGCGTATGATTGCGTTTGGTGATGCCGATGCCATGGTGGCAGGCGGCGCCGAAAAAGCCTCGACAGAGCTGGGTATCGGTGGTTTTGCTGCAGCGAAAGCACTGTCGACCCGCAACGATGATCCTCAAGCGGCCTCGCGTCCTTGGGATAAAGATCGTGATGGTTTTGTCCTCGGCGACGGTGCCGGTGTGATGGTGCTTGAAGAATATGAACACGCTAAAGCTCGCGGGGCGACGATTTATTGTGAGCTCGTCGGCTTTGGTATGAGTGGTGATGCGTATCATATGACATCACCCAGTGAAGACGGCTCTGGTGCTGCACTTGCGATGGAAGCTGCCATTCGTGATGCAGGCATCACGCCTGAGCAAATTGGTTACATCAATGCCCATGGCACCTCAACCCCGGCGGGTGATGTGGCCGAGAGTAAGGCCGTGCGCCGTGCGATGGGGGCAGCCGCGGATAGCGTTTTGGTGTCTTCGACCAAATCAATGACAGGACACCTTCTTGGCGCGGCAGGCTCGGTGGAGTCGATCATTACCGCGATGTCATTGATTGACCAAATTGTACCGCCGACGATTAACCTTGATAATGCTGATGAAGGGTGCGATCTCGATTATGTGCCACATCATGCGCGTGATGTAAAAATGGATTATGCGCTGTGTAACTCATTCGGCTTTGGTGGCACCAACGGCTCTTTGATCTTCAAAAAAATCTAATGACACGCGCAGTGAGCGCTGCGTGATGAGAGATTTTGATTGAGAGATTTTGATATAATAACGGTCCGATTTGTCGGGCCGTTTTTATTGGTGAGGTGGCAAGGAATCATGCATTGGGTTAATGGACAGCTTAGCACCGAGATAGCGGTGTCCGATCGGGGCTTACAATTTGGTGATGGTTGTTTTACCACAGGTCATGTGTATTCCAAGGTGTTGCTCGATCGCGATGCACATATTCTTCGTCTCCAGGATACCTGTCAGCGTTTAGCCATTGCAGACGTTGATTGGGTCCTATTAGCGCACACCCTTGATTTGGCCTGTCAACAGGCTCAAGGTGAGCAGGTTCTGAAAGTGATCATCACTCGTGGTCAAGGTGGGCGTGGCTATAGCCCCCAAGGGTGCACGGCACCGACGGTTATCGTGAGTCTGCATCCTTTTCCCTCCCATTACTACCAGTGGCAGCAACAGGGGATCTCGCTGGCAACCACGTCCATTCAATTGGGCGCCTCACCGTTGGCGGGGCTAAAGCACTTAAATCGGCTCGAGCAAGTGTTACTCAAACAGGCACTCGCCGACACCACAGCCGATGACCTGGTGGTAAGCGATATGTTTGGCCATGTAGTGGAAACCTCAGCTGCCAATATTTTTTGGCGTAGTGGCCCAGTGGTTTATACGCCGGCGTTACAGTATGCCGGTGTGGCTGGATTGATGCGCGATAAAGTGATGGCTGTGCTAGAGGGCGTCGGGGATGTTCAATGCCATAAGGTGAGCACCGATGAGACGGCGCTTTATCAGGCCGATGAAATCTTTATTTGCAACACCTTAATGAAAGTGGTGCCGGTCACGGCAATCAACAACACACCATTTAACACACATACCCTGACTCGGGTGTTACAACAGAGGTTAAACGCGTGCTAAAAAAGCGACTTTTAGGGGGGATCAGCGTGATAATGGCGTTGGTTGTGCTGGCCGCCGCAGTGGTAATATGGCAGACGAAAGCATTCGTTGCGACGCCCTTATCGATTCAATCTCCTCAATTATTCACTGTGCCGGCTGGTGCGCACTACCAACGCGTTATAAGGCAATTTGAAGCCAAAGGTTGGGTGGCATCAAGTCTCTGGGCCAAGTTTGCCCCTCATCTGTATCCTGAGTTAACCCGCGTTCAAGCGGGGACATTTCAGCTTCAACCTGGGCAAACGCTCGCGCAAGTGTTCACCACCCTCCGATCGGGACAGCAGTATCAGGCATCAATCACTTTTGTCGAAGGGAGCACGTTCGCACAGTGGCGTGCGCAGCTGCAATCAGCACCGCACTTAGATCATACACTAGAGGGTGTCAGTGAAGCGGTCATTGCCGATAAGCTCGGGGTATCACGTGATCAGTTAGAAGGACTGTTACTGCCTGAAACCTATGCGCACGACGTGAATGATACGGATATTGACCTGTTACAGCGTGCCGTGCGCGCCATGGAGGCCACACTCGAGAAAGCATGGCAACACCGTGCCGACGACTTGCCCATTAAAACGCCCTATGAGTTATTGATCTTAGCCTCTATCATCGAAAAAGAGACAGCCGTTGCCAGTGAGCGTGAAAACGTGGCCTCTGTATTTGTTAACCGGTTGCGCAAAGGCATGCGCTTGCAAACGGACCCCACGGTCATTTATGGCATGGGAGAGCAATATGATGGCAATATCCGTAAGCGCGATTTGCGTACGCCGACACCCTATAATACCTATGTGATTAATGGGTTGCCGCCTACGCCCATTGCGATGCCAGGTAAAGCGTCGATCATGGCTGCCGCGCAACCGGCACATACTGATTATTACTACTTTGTCGCGACAGGCAAAGGGGGCCATCAATTTTCCACGACATTGGCCGAACACAATCGAGCTGTGCGTGATTACCTAAAAGTGTTGAGAAATCAATGAACAATCATTTTATCGTCGTAGAAGGCCTTGAAGGGGCGGGTAAGAGTACCGCCATTAGTCAAGTGAAGCAGGTACTCCACGATGCCGGCATTCATGATGTGATCACTACGCGTGAGCCAGGTGGGACGCCACTTGCGGAGCAGTTACGAACCTTGGTAAAACAAGGCCATCCTGAGGAGCCTTTAACAGATAAAGCCGAGTTATTAATGCTATACGCGGCTCGTGTTCAACTGGTTGAAAACGTGATCAAACCAGCGTTGGCAAAAGGGCAGTGGGTGATTGGCGATCGTCATGATATGTCTTCTCAAGCGTATCAAGGCGGTGGACGCGGGATGGATACTGCACTAATGGAAAGCTTAAAAGCGACTGTCCTCGGTGACTTTGCTCCCGCCTTGACGCTATATATGGATATTGATCCTGAAATGGGGTTGGCGCGTGCCCGTGGACGCGGTGAGCTCGATCGGATTGAGCAAATGCAGATCGACTTTTTTGAGCGCACTCGCGCGCGTTATTTGGCGTTAGCGCACCAGGATCCGAGTGTGGTGATTATCGATGCCAGTCAACCACTCGAAGTGGTGACCGCCAGCATTAAAACGGCGTTATCGACGTGGCTTAAGCAACTTAAAACGTTATGAGTGAGTCAGTCGTCGCGCACCATCCCGCCCCGCACGTGTTTCCTTGGTTTAATACGGTATGGACGCACTGGCAGCAACTGTTAGTGACCGCACGCTTTCCGCATGCCGTATTACTGGCTGCCCCTCCGGGAAGCGGTCGGCGCGCAATGGCCAGTCATTTGGCCAAGGTGCGTTTGTGCAAGCAGCAGGCCGACCAAGCATGTGGGTGTTGTCATAGTTGCCAGTTATTTGATGCCGGTAATCACCCTGATATGCACTGGTTGATGCCTGAAAAACCTGGTAAGCAGATAGGTATTGATGCGGTGCGTAAGGTGCAACGTCAAGCGATGGAAACGTCACAGCTAGGCGGTGCCCGTTTTATCGTGATTGAGCGCGTTGAAAACCTCGGTGAGGCCGCGGCTAACGCACTATTAAAATCATTAGAGGAGCCGCCAGAAGGATGTTACTTCGTGTTGCTAACCGCGTCACTTGATAGCTTGTTAGCGACGATTATCAGTCGGTGCAGCGTCTGGAAAGCGCCACAGCCGGATAACGAAACCGCGAAGCATTGGATTGAGCAAGCGTTGAAGCGCACGGTTCCTGATCATGCGGTCACGCTTTACCGCGGTGCGCCATTGGCAGCACGTGATTTTGTTGAATCTGGAGGACTCGATCATCATCATGCGGTGATCAATGGCTTTGCGACCTACGTAAAAAGCCGTACTGGCTTATTTGACACGTCAGAGGTGTTGGTCGCACACTATCCCGCCTCACTGGACTGGCTGAGCCACTTTCTACTTGATGTGCTCAAATGGCGACAAGGCGCAAAACACGCTATTTTGCATCGCCATCATCACGCCTTGGTGGCTGAGGTGGCGAATGTGATGGAGACTCAGCACGTCCATACGCAATTGCGACAATTACATCAACTGCAGCGTCAGCTGCAAACGCATACTGGGCTAAATACCGAATTGGTACTTAGCCAATGGCTATTATCGATTGGAGAATAACGTGTTAATAGACTCTCACTGCCATCTCGACAAACTGGACTATGATTCGCTGCACCAGAATGTGGAAGATGTTCTGGATAAAGCACAGGCAAGGGGTGTCGATTATTTTCTCTCTGTTGGCGTTACATTGGATAGTTTCCCGGCGATGCTAGACATGATCCGCCCTTATCCTCATGTTTTTGCCTCGTGTGGTGTTCACCCCTTAGATATAGAAAATGGGTTTGACTATCAGCAACTGAAAGCCCTGGCCGCGGATGAGCGCGTGGTCGCGATCGGGGAAACTGGGTTGGATTATCACTACCAACCGGAACTAGCCGAGCAGCAACAAGCGATTTTCCGTCAGCATGTCCGTCTCGCCGTCGAGCTAAATAAGCCCCTGATTATTCATACCCGTGCCGCGCGAGAGGATACCTTGACGATTTTGCGCGAGGAAGGCGCTGAGCGTGTAGGCGGTGTGCTACACTGCTTTACAGAGAGCTATGAAATGGCAGAAGCGGCGATTGAGCTAGGCTTCTACATTTCGATTTCTGGCATCGTTACTTTTAATAAAGCGACGGAGCTAAAGGATGTGGTGCGGCGTTTGCCGCTTGAACGATTGCTGGTCGAAACGGATTCGCCTTATTTGGCTCCGGTGCCGCATCGTGGCAAGCAAAACCAACCGGCTTACGTGAAAGAGGTCGCCGAATACGTGGCGATGTTAAAAGGTGAGTCTGTTGAAACGGTGTGTGATATCACTAGCCGGAACTTTTTTGCGCTTTTTTCGAGTGCGAATCCGCAATAATCCACGTCGCCCGATTGTTCAATCGGGCTTTTTTCCTACCTGAATGTACCCATGAATGATAACGACAAAAAGCGCGGCTTTTTATCGCTATAAAGCGCGTCGTTTTGATGATGATCTGGCTATACTGTCGTCAATAATCGGTTGTTTTTTCCTCAGGTTGTTGCTTTACACTGAATGCAGCTCGAAATTTGATCTGGCGCAATTTAATCATAACTACATGGAAAATAGAGAAAAAATGGCCATTGTAACGTTTATCGTGTGCATGAGATTTTTCGTTACATGAAATAACTTTTGAGGTTTTTAAGTCGCTGTTTTTTTATGCGGTCTTTTTATCCGTCGTCAGTGTAAAAAGTTATTTTTAATCATTATCTTACGTTTATTTTTGTTGTTTTTGTCACCCGTTCGGTTTGTGATCTATATTTACTTTTTAATCAGTAAAGTCGTTACGGATAGGCAAGGTACTGATTCCCCCCTTATAGTTTGGGTGAGTTCAATAATCACAAATCGTTTGTTCTCTGGGCACCTGTTGTATCGTGTGACCTCTTGCGGGGGGAATCGAAAGGTCTGTCTTTAGAGACACAATTGTTAAACGTCCTTGTTAGGAGCAAGAACTATGTCAAAAAACCTCTTTGCTAATCTGCAAAAAGTCGGTAAGGCGCTGATGCTTCCAGTATCTGTGCTACCGGTTGCAGGTATACTATTAGGTGTTGGTGCGGCCAACTTTAGCTGGATGCCAGACATCATTTCTCACATGATGGAACAAGCGGGTGGCTCGGTGTTTGGTCAAATGGCCTTGCTGTTCGCGGTAGGTGTGGCACTTGGCTTCACCAATAACGACGGTGTATCGGGCCTATCTGCGATTGTCGGTTACGGCATTATGGTGGCTACGCTAGATGTGATGGCACCCGTTATGGGTGTAGATACGATCAAGACAGGTGTGCTTGGTGGTATTCTCGCGGGTGGTGTTGCAGCGTGGACGTTTAATCGCTTCTACACGATTCAGCTGCCAGACTATCTCGGCTTCTTTGCCGGCAAACGCTCTGTGCCTATTATCACCGGCTTTATTTCGATTGCTCTGGGTGTGATCCTGTCTGTGATCTGGCCGCCAATCGGTGGTGCGATCGCTACCTTCTCTCACTGGGCCGCAGAGCAAAACCCTGTTACCGCCTTTGGTATCTACGGTGTGGTAGAGCGTGCATTGATCCCATTTGGTCTGCACCACATCTGGAACGTGCCTTTCTTCTATGAAGCAGGTAGCTGTGTTAACAACGCCGGTGAGCAAGTCAACGGTATCATGACGTGTTTCTTGACCGCTAACGACGTAACGCGTGAAGCAGGTAACGGCTTTGGTCAGTTAGCCGGTGGTTACTTGTTCAAAATGTTCGGTCTACCCGCCGCTGCGTTTGCTATCGCTCACTCAGCGAAGCCAGAGAACCGTGCCAAAATCATGGGTATCATGGCATCGGCCGCTCTGACGTCGTTCCTGACCGGTATCACTGAACCCATTGAGTTCTCGTTCCTGTTCATCGCACCGGTACTTTACGGTATTCACGCCATCATGGCGGGTGCTGCTTATGTGCTGACGAACGCACTGGGTGTGGTTCACGGTCATACCTTCTCGAACGGTTTCATTGACTTTATCGTACAGATGCCACGTGCTGAAAACGTGACTACTCTGGTACTACTTGGTCTTGGTTATGGTGTGCTGTATTACATTGTCTTCCGCGTGGTGATTCGCGCCCTTGACCTGAAAACCCCAGGTCGTGAAGACGAAGCCGTGGCGGATGTATCGACAGCGACAGGCTCTGAACTAGCGGGTGACTTGGTCGCAGCTTTCGGTGGTAAAGACAACATTACTGCTTTAGACGCATGTATCACACGTCTGCGCGTCTCTGTGGCGGATACTGACATTGTTGACGAAGCGAAGTTGAAGCAGCTTGGCGCAGCGGGTGTTGTAAAAGTATCAGGTGGTGTACAAGCTATCTTTGGTACTAAGTCAGACAACCTACGAACTGAAATGGACAACTGGATGCGCGCGCAATAAGCGCTACCATTATCCATTTTGCAAAAGGGGTAGCCGGGTGCTACCCCTTTTTTGATCCAACTGGCTGGGTGATTAACCGCCTAAAGAAAGAAAAAAGAGCATAAGGACGGGAACCAGGAGGCTGAGAATAAACCCGCTGACAATGGCAATCGGCACACAGCGGATACCCCCGGTGCTTTGAATGATTGGCAGAGTAAAGTCCATCGCGGTTGCGCCGCCGTAGCCAATGGCGGTAAGTGGATAGCGACGAATCAATATTGGAATCATCATAATCGCTACAAGCTCGCGTCCCAACTCGAGAATAAACGAGGCGCCACCATAGACAGGGCCTAAGCCATCGCCCATTAAAATGCCGGCTAAAGAATACCAGCCAAACCCAGAGGCCATCGCTAAACCATGGTGATAAGGAATACCCAACCACCAAGCTGCCAGTAACCCCCCAGGTAAAGACGTTGCCACCACTAGTGCGGCAATCATCAAACCACGCTTATTGAGGATGATTTGTTTTAGCGTCATGCCGCTATTGCGTAGCTGGATGCCAATCAGTAATAGCAACAATAACAAAATACCTTCACTGGCGGCGTCGACCCAAGAGAGATCTTGTTGCCACAGTAGACCAACGATTAAACCTGTGGCGACCGCGCCGATCAGTTTTCCAGATTCAGACATCATGCCACGTAACGTCAGCTTATATTGGTGGCCTTGCGTTTGTGTCGGCATCCATTTATCGAGAATCGGCAGCGCTAAAAGGTTAGCGGCGCCAATACAAATGAAGAAAGTGGCGGCAAAATGCAAAATGGTGGAGATATGTTGGCCGAGGTTGTCTAAGCCCGCGAGGCTAAGCCCCATTAACACCAGGATAACCATGACCAATCGCATCGTCAGCGTATTCACGGTATGAACATGGCGGGGCTGCTTGAGTGGGATCAAGTAGCCAACGATAAGTGGCGCGAAGATAAATAACATCCCTGAAAACATTAGATGATGCTCGGTGTTAAGAAAGGGACTTCGAGGTTATCAATCAGTTAATAGGCAGGTCAATAAAATCAGACCAGAGTGACTTGCGCCTTCAACATCAGAGCCACTCTAGTTACTTGCTAGCGGAGGGAGTATGCAGCGGGTTTAGTATGAGACGTTTGCATCAAACGTTTGCATCCTACTAGATGCTCGTGGCGTCGATAACACGGTTGAGTTGACGTGAAAACTCGCGATCATCCAGATTGGAGAGTTCGTATAACGCCTCGGCGCCTGGCGCAGTCATTTCTACTTCATGCTCTTCAATCGCGTCATCGTGGTTGCGAAACATCAATAAGTGGTTCGCCATTCTTGCCACATCAAGATAGGTGATATCAGGACGCGGTTTGGTGTAAAGCTTGTTATTGATAGCCACTTCAATAAAATCGCGATCGAATGCCCATTGCTTCAGGACTAACCGGCTACAATCGCCGGCGAGCGCAAAAAAGACTTGCTCGGCAATATCAAATTGAAGGTAGTGACCTTCATGAATAAAGCGCTGGAATTCACCAATCACACTGTATAAACCGATGTCGGCCAGTAAACCGACAATCAGTGCTTTTTCTGGTTCGACCGATAGCGGCTCATCACAATAATGTCTGATAGTTTGGGTCACTAACGCCATTGCCGCGGCAAATTCACGCGACTTCTGTGCACTTTGCTTCAAAAGCGCGTTGCAGTCGCGAGAAAACGTCGCATCGCTTTTCAATTGGTGAATGGCCGCTGCGGTAATAATACCTAAAACACGGTCGACCCCTAGACGTGAAACGGCGGTTTGAACATCTTTGCATTGTCCAGTTGCCCTAGGCGCAAAAAGGGCGGAATTTGCCGCTTTGAGTACCGCGCCGCACAAGCTAGGATCTTCCATCAACAAGTTAGCAATATCTCGCATCGTGGTTTCAGGCTGCTTGCTGGCGTGCTGTATGGACAGAATGGCGTCCGGTAAAGGGGGAAGAGAGAGGCGGTTAACGCGAACGGTTTCGACAGCGCGTTTATAAAATTCGGTCTCGAGGGAGCGCAAATATTTATCGCGATCCGGTGAGACCCAGAAAAATGACAGATGATCCATAAGTCCCGATAGTGTTTGTCACCAGACGGCATGGTAATGCGGCCAAAAGCAAAATAGAACCGCCTTTGATCGAATCAGTGCGCCTGATGGCGTCTTTGGTGATGGTTTAAACAGCAAACTCGCGCCTATTCAGGGTCGGTAAGCGGATAACGCAATAGTTTATCAATAAATTCGGCAACGAATAAGGCGTTAGGCTGTGAAAGTAACAATTGTTTTTGCTTAACTTCAATGGGAAGCAGCTCTAACCAGCGTAAACAGACCCAACCTATGTCGTCATATTGGGTCAGCTGAAAATGGTCATGCAACCCAGGATTGGAACGGTAGTATTGTTTTAGCTTGTCACTCAGATAGTGATAGGGCTCAGGAACGGTTTGACGTCGCCATATCGGCAACGGAGTATGCCGTGCCAAGTCAATATCCCTTTCTCCTCGTTCGATAGCCTCCACCTTGACACTTTCAATGCCCTGTAATGTCAGTGCGATCTGCTGGGGATCATGGCGATTAAAATCAGCCACTTGGCAAAGTGTCACAATCGGGGAAATCGTGGAAGGACGCGGAGTCGACGGAGCCTGGGGGCTGATTTCGTCCATATCTATCATGGCCACAAGTAATCGCGGTGGCTCGCCTGCTTGTGGGAGTGCGTCTAAGTAGAAAGCCTCAGACACAATATACGTGTTTACGCCACCTGGTAATAAATGATTGGTTTCAATCAGCAAAGGGTGTATCGACATACCGGCTCCCTACTCATGACTGGCTTACTTCTAATTTAGCGCACTGTAGTGCAATGGATAAAGCTTTCTTAATTGAAGACTTTTTTAAGCTGATGAAAATACCTGTCATAAATGCGACATATTCCACAATATGAAAGTGGTCTTTATGGGGATGAGTGATCAAATGCATAGTATTTCATATCAATTTGATGCACTCTTCTTTGCGCAAATAAACATGCAAAATAATTAATTTATCAGTCAAAAATGCTATTGCCATTATTAATCACTTGCTAATAGGAGGAGCCCTTGATGAAAAAGCAATTAAAAACCCAAGTGACATGTTTTTTAAACACTTTCGGCGAGATGGAGCAGCGCTCAATGTTTGGTGGTACTGGGTTTTTCCATCAGGATGCGATGTTTGCGCTACTCACCGATAAGCGATTTTATCTGCGTGGTGGCGGCATAGTAACTGATGCGTTGGTTGATAAAGGGTGCAAAAAGTTTGTTCACGTGAAGAAAAGCTCGTCTGCGGTTGTGAATTATTATGATGTGACCGCACTCTTTATTGAGGACGATGTTGAACTGGCGGTGTTGGTTAAGGCGTCGCGCGATCATGCGCTGAATGATAGAGCATATAAAGCTGGGGGACATCACCGTCGTTTGCGCGATCTCCCTAACCTGCGTTTGACGATAGAGCGGATGTTGAAAAAGTCGGGGGTAGAAGATATTTCCACATTTTACAGCATGGCGCCGGAAGAGATTTTTCGTCGTTTGCAAGTGACGCATGGTAACGATCTTGATTTATGTTTGCTTTGGAAATTGGCAGGGGCGCAACAAGGCCGGCATTGGAAACTGATTGAAGAAGATGAACGTGAGCGCCTGTTATCTGCTGTTTGATCTCCTTTTTAAGGCGCGCGTGCCGATCTGCGGATCGGCGACTTTTTTATTGCGGTACTTTCATCGTGTTTATCTTCATGTTTCGGACGAATTGTGATCAATAAAAGGGTGTTAATGCGATGTTTGGATAAATAATCGACGGTTAAACCTAAAAACGATAATTTGTACGTGACAGCCAGAAAAACTTATGTAGAATTCAAACCACTTAGCCGAGAGGTGAAGCGCGAAGGCGCGTTGGCAGAGTGGCTATGCAGCGGATTGCAAATCCGTGGACCTCGGTTCGACTCCGGGACGCGCCTCCATAGAACTCTGGCTAGTACAAAACGGACGCGGGATGGAGCAGTTTGGTAGCTCGTCGGGCTCATAACCCGAAGGTCGGTGGTTCAAATCCGCCTCCCGCAACCAATTTTCTAAGCGCTTTTAAGCGCTTGATTGAATAAGCGACATTAGCTCAGCTGGTAGAGCGCGACCTTGCCAAGGTCGAGGTCACGAGTTCGAACCTCGTATGTCGCTCCAAATTAAAAACAGTGGCGTAAGCGGCTGAAAAAAAATTGCGTGCCCTGGTGGTGGAATTGGTAGACACAAGGGATTTAAAATCCCTCGACGTTCGCGTTGTGCCGGTTCAAGTCCGGCCCGGGGCACCATTACAAAGTAAAACGGCGACCTTAATGGTCGCCGTTTTTGTATGTCTCGCTATACCATACTCAAGCATTGTATTTCGTTATGATGCGCTAAACGGTATTGAAGCTCTTGCTGATCGTGACAAGTACATTGGCGGATGATCGTGCCCCGCCTGATCCAAGTCTCCATCATGGCCTCAATACCGTCGGGACTGAGGCCGTACTCTTTTGCAAGCGCTTCTCGACTAATGACACCCGCCTGAGTGACACTGGCTTTGAGCTTTTGCAGGATCATAATAGGTCTCCTTAAACCAATGAGGATGGCGACCAACATAACGCATTACGCCGATCACGGTAATCAGTAGGGCAGAAAGGCTGACAATATAAACTGTCGCCTGAGTGGTCGCCACGCCGATTTGACTGACTTGAAAGCACAGGGTGGCACCACTGACAGCTAAGAGCATTGACCATCCCGCGATAAATAGCGCAAATCGACGGCCAAACTCACGGGTATAAGCTCCCATCGCGGCAACACAGGGCGTATACAGTAGGATCACAATCAGATAAGCCATAACACTGGCCGTCGTCGTGAATTGGCGGTGTAAATTGTCAAACGTTGCCATACTCACTGCTTGCTCTTGCGCAGCGGCTTCGGTGTTTTCTATCTCACCCACGCTCATCGCGAATGGATCGCTGTAATCAATGCCAAATAAGTTTTCCGGAATGCTTTGAACGGCGTCAACAAGCGCATCACTGATCGAGCCTTCGTCTTGTTCTGCATTGGTTGGGGCATAGAGGCTATTTAAGGTACCAACCACTGCTTCTTTGGCGAATAGTCCGGTCACTAAGCCGACAGTAGCTGGCCAATTATCTTCTTCGATACCAATGGGTGAGAGAGCAGGGGTGACAACTTGAGCCGCTTTCGATAACACGGAGGTCTCGCTATCTTCATGGCCAAAGCTGCCATCGGTACCGAGAGAGTTAAAGAAAGTTAAGAGGGTTACCACAATGACGATGGTTTTACCTGCCCCCAATACGAAACGGCGCAGCTTTTGCCAGGTATGACTCAACACGTGGCGCATACGAGGGAGCTCGTAGTCCGGCAGTGTCATTAACAGACTTTCACTCTGGCCCGGATAAAGGGTGTGGCGCAAAATCAAACCAGTGAGCACGGCCGCTGCAATCCCGAGTAAGTAGAGCGCAAATACCAGGTTTTGTCCGTTTTGCGGGAAGAACGCTGCGGCAAACAAGGCGTAAACGGGGAGCCGTGCACCACAGGACATAAAGGTGGCCATTGCTGCGGCGGTTTTGCGCTCATGAATTTGCTCAAGAGTGCGCGTTGCCATGACGGCAGGCACTGTGCAGCCAAAGCCGAGGATCAGGGGGACAAATGCTTTACCCGGTAAGCCAATTTTTTGCATCAAACCATCGAGCAAAAAGGCGGCGCGCGCCATGTAACCGGTGCTTTCTAGAACGGTGAGAAAAAGATACAGCCCAGCAATCACCGRGATAAAGGTCGCCACGGTTTGGATACCACCACCCACACCATCTGCAACGAGTGTCACTATCGCTTCGGGCAATATGCCATCTAATAGTTGATGGGTGCCATCCACTAAAACAGCGCCAGCGGCGATATCAAAAAAGTCGATAAAGGCGCCGCCAATATTGATGGCAAATACGAACATGGCATAGAGTACGGCAAGCAAAATAGGCAGCGATAAAAAAGGATTGAGGATCACCTTGTCGAGTTTTTCGGTTTTATTGCGGCTTAAATGGCGGTGCTCGCGTCGTGTGTCATGTACCAGATCGCGAATATAGCTGTAGCGTGTATCGGCGATAAGAATGTCGGTATCTTGTCCGGCCAGCGATTGGCAAGCCTGGGAAAATGACGCTTGTAGGGACGTATCATTGCCATCGGGCAAACGATCTCGCTCTAGGCACTCAAGCAAATGGGCGCGTTGATTCACTTGTGCCGCTGCCGAGCCTGCAAACGGGGCGCCAAGATGAGATTGGATCCATGCCTCGATATGCTCACCATAGTTTAACTGCATGGCGTCGCAATGCGGAAGTTCCATCATCATGTGGGCGAGCTGATGGCGGAAAGTCGCCACACTGTCGGCTTGGCATGCGGTAACGGTAAGCACGGGACAACCAAGCCATTCTTGTAGCTTCCCGATATCGAGCTGTTGTCCGTTGCGATCTAACCGATCCATCTTATTGATCAGCACTATCATCGGGACGCCGCGCTCGCGTAATTGCAAGGTAAGGTACAGTCCTCTTTCAAGACTATTGGCGTCTAGCACGTTAATGATCGCATCACAGTCGTGGCTATCAATTGAATACGTCGCGATTTGTTCGTCTAGGCTGGCATCAAAGCCTGCATTTAGCGCGTATAAACCGGGTAAATCGGTAATTTCACACTCTGTATTGTCGTTCGCTGTTTGATTGAACGTGAGCTGGCCGACTTTCTTATCAACCGTGACGCCAGCCCAGTTACCGACTTTTTGGCGAGAGCCGGTTAACGCATTAAATAATGTGGTTTTGCCGCAGTTTGGGTTACCGGCAAGAAGAATGCGTTTTTTTTCCATTACAGTGTCTCCACATCAATCAATTTCGCAACGTCACGACGAACGACGAGTTGTTCGTTATCGAGCCGGATTTGTAATGGGTCTCCAAGCGGTGCTCGCCGAACCAGCTCCACCGCGGTGCCCGGGATTAATCCCATAACAGCAAGGCGGTGACGGATAACAGCGGGCACATGATGGACACTGGTAATACGCGCGGACTGACCGCGACCAAGCGTTGACAGTTTCATAATGCGAGATCCAAATAAGAATGGTTTTCATTGCATATTACGCGCAAAGGTCGCTATTTTTTTTGCGTCGGATCAAGCTATGGTGAAAGTCAATAACGTGATTGCTGCCACAATGAGAAGTGACGATCCTGATGTGAACTAAGAAGAAAAAAGCGGCCAGTGTGGCCGCTGTCTTTAACTTGCGGAAGTACGATGTGCATCGCGTTGATTGTTCAGTTTATCCATCGCGATGGTCAATAGTCCGTTGGGGGCTTTACCCTCGGGGCCAAAACCCGCTTTCTCTCCTGATAAAAGCGAGAGTGCTTCACTGACGTGCGAAACGGCATAAATATGAAATTCGCCTTTTTCAACCGCCAGCACCACATCTTTGCGCAACATCAGATTCTGAATATTGGTGGCAGGAATAATTACCCCTTGCTGGTGGTTTGGCCCTTTGAGTGTGCAGACGTCAAAGAAGCCTTCGATTTTTTCATTCACACCGCCAATCGGTTGTGCTTCGCCAAATTGGTTCATGGATCCTGTGATGGCGATATCCTGGCGCAGTGGCACCTCAGTCATTGCCGAGAAAATCGCACAAAATTCCGCCATGGAGGCGCTATCACCGTCGACGCCGCCATACGATTGTTCAAAGGTCAGATGCGTTTTAAGCGGGATCTTATCGGTTTTACCCAAAAGCGTGGCAAGATACGCGGATAAAATCATTACCCCTTTTGAGTGAATACGCCCGCCTAGTTTTACGCTACGCTCTATATCGAGTACTTCACCTTCGCCAAACGCGGTGGTCGCGGTAATACGATTAGGTAAACCAAAGCTGTAGTCAGAGGTGCTGAGCACTGACAGGCCGTTAATCTGGCCGAGAGCCGTTCCCTGGGTGTTGATCAACGTTACCCCGTTTTCTACATTCTGCATCATGCTGTCTCGTAAGCGGCTTACCCGCATGTTTCGACTGGCAAGGGCTTTTTCAACATGCAGCGCGCCAACGGTATTCGCTTTTGCTTGCGTGGCCCAGTAATTGGACTCGCGCAATAAGTTAGCGATGTCAGCTGAATGAAGCGACAAACGGTTTTGATCCTCAGCTTGTCGTGCACTGTGCTCGATAATACGAGCGATAGCACCGCGGCTACAGTGCAACAGGTTGCCATCATGGATAATGCTGGAAATAAATTTGGCGTATTGATGCTCAGTACTCTCTGTACGCGGCATGTCATCTTCAAAATCTGCTGTGACTCGGAACAGCTCACTGAATTCTGCATCGTAGCGTTGTAAAAGCTGATACGTTTGATAATCGCCAAATAAAACAATTTTGAGATCAAGTGGAATGGGGGCTGGATCGAGTGACACGGTTCCGCTGAGGGTTACCTCTCGCTCTAGCGCACTGACGCTGAGCTGACGACTGCTCAAGGCACGTTTAATGCCTTCCCATACGTAAGGTTTTTCGAGCACTTTGATGGCATCCATCATCAACACACCGCCATTGGCGCGATGGAAACTGCCGGCGCGAATGAGAGAAAAGTCAGTGAAGACCGTGCCTTTAAAGGTGGCGTTTTCAACATAGCCAAATAAATTGTGATAGCTGGGGCTGTCTTCGACCACGATGGGGGCTTGCGCGTCGTGTTGGCTAACTAATACATTGACTTGATAACGGCGAGGGAGCTTTTTATCTAACGCCGCGTAGGCGAGTGCCGCTTGCTCTTCGCTGTCTTCTAAAAAAATATCAAGGTGTTCCAGCATGTCGGCCTGCATTGCCTCGAGAAAAGTGATGATCTCGGGCAGCTCTGCGAACGTCTTTTTCAGTGGCGCGATATGGGTGGCAATCACTTCTTGGCCAATGTCTTCATCAAGCGCTTTTTGTTTGTCTGCGTATTCTGACTCCCATTCACCCAATTGGCGAACAACGCCGCGTAATTCAGTCTCAAGCTTATCAATCACTTTACCGAAGGCCATCTGTTCATCTTGTGATAACGCATCAAAGGTGTCTTCAGTATGTGGCTCCTCACCGTTAAGGGCAACGAACTGATAATCCCCTTGTGGCGTGATAGAAAGACTAACACTGTTTTTCTCTGCGGTTTCACTTAAGCCTTGCAGAATCGTTTGTTGCCGCTCAGTGAGTTGATTTTTTAATGTTTCCGCACGTTGGTAGTACATTTCATTATCAAACGCCATTGGCAGGGCATTGGCGAGCTTACCCATGAGCTGTTCAATATGCTTTTTTAATTCACTACCTTTTCCCGCGGGGAGTTTTAGGACTTGTGGTGAACGTGCTTCTTGGAAATTCGCAACATAGCACCAATCATAAACGGGTGAATCAGTCTGCCAGTGTTGGTTAAGGTAGCGCATCATCATGGTGCGTTTACCGAGTCCGTTCTGACCGATGGCGTAAATGTTGTAACCTTTTTCTTTAATTGACATCGCGAATTCAACGGCGTGGCGAGCACGATCTTGACCGACAATTTCGTCAAGTGGCGCAAGATGCTTGGTTGACGTAATGTCGCTGTGTTTCAAGCTAGATTCACGATACAAGCGGTCGCTGGTGAGCTGAGTGAGAGCCATGGCTGTCCCCGTATTGGCGTTTAATCGTTACTGATTTTAGTGTAGCGACTGTAAGTGATTGTTTTAGTGACTTTGGTGGAGAAAGCGATGATAGGGTCACAGTTTTACATCGGCTGGTTATTTTATAAACAAAAAACGGGCTAATGTGCCCGCTTTTTATCGATTTTATCGCGAAGGAAGAAAGTCAGCGCTTCGATGATAGCGGCTAAAGAGAGTCGGCTATCGCACGAATAAGGGTATTGATATCCTCACGGCTGATGTCTTTATGGGTCACCAAACGAGCGGGATGACCACTGAATGTGACGCGAATATCCTTCTCAATCAGCCGCATTTGAAGCCGTGTACGCTCGATCGTATCGGCGATATCGACATAGACGATATTGGTTTGGACCTGATAAGCGTCAGTTGAAAAGCCGTCAAGTTGATGCAATTCACTCGCTAAGTACTGCGCATTAGCATGATCTTGAGCCAGGCGTTCAACATTTTCATTGAGTGCTTTCTGACCGGCAACCGCTAAAATTCCCGCTTGGCGCATCCCCCCACCGAGCATTTTCCGTATGCGTCTTGCTTTATTGATAAAGGCTTGAGAACCAAGAAGAAGAGAGCCAACAGGGGCGCCAAGTCCTTTGGATAAACAAATGGTCATTGAATCAAAGTGACAACTGATGGCGGTGATATCGACGCCTAACGCGACTGCCGCATTGTAAACGCGCGCGCCATCGAGGTGTAATTGCAGCTTATGGTGATCACAAAAAATGCGCGCCTCGGCCAGGTAGGATAAAGGTAAAACTTTACCGCCGATGGTATTTTCTAAGCTTAAGAGTTTCGTTCGCGCAAAATGGAAATCGTTTGGCTTGATTGCAGCCGCGAGCTTATCAAAGGGAAGGCTGCCGTCTGGGGCATTGTCTATCGGTTGGGGCTGAATCGAGCCTAATACGGCGGCGCCTCCGGCTTCATACTTATAATTATGGGCTTGTTGACCACATAAATATTCATCACCACGCTCACAATGGGCCATTAAGGCCAGTAGGTTGGCTTGGGTTCCTGAGGCAGTAAAGAGGGCAGCGTCAAAGCCATGGCGTGAAGCGGCCCACTCTTCTAGTGTATTGACGCTAGGATCATCGCGATACACGTCGTCGCCGACGGGGGCATTCGCCATCGCTGTTCGCATCGCCTCGTCAGGCTGAGTCACTGTGTCAGAACGAAAATCAATCATCAGGCAACATCCTTATCATCAAAGGCCCTCTATCAGCGAGGGCCTACGGTTAGCGTAAGCTCGAAAAGCGTCACTGTTTAGCTTTTCAGCATTTGCCAGTATTTTTGGTAGATCTTCACCGCTTCACCAACATCATCAGTAAATTCACCGTTATTGACGGCTTCATCAGACGGGAAAATCGTTTTGTTTTCTCGTAGGTCGGCATCTAAATACTCCGCGGCGCCAGTGTTGGGGGCGGGGTAGCCAAACTCTTCGACTAATTTTGCTTGGTTTTCAGGCTGATACATAAAGTCGATAAACTGGTGCGCCAAGGTTTTGTGCTCAGCGTTTTTCGGGATAATAAAGTTATCCATCCATAATATCGCGCCCTCTTGCGGATAGACAAACTCAATCCCATCGATCTCTTGTTGAGCCATATGGGCATTGCCATTCCATTGCTGACCAATATTGACTTCGCCTGTAATAAACGGGACGTGTGGCGCATCGGAGTTATAAACCACCACGTTATCACGCAGATCGCGTAGGGACTGATAGGCTTGCTTAATTTCCGCTTCATCGGTGCTGTTAATGCTATGGCCCTGGGCTTTTAACGCCATCCCAAACACGTCACGCACATCATTCAACAGCATGACTTGGCCACGAAAATCGTCGCGCCATAAATCTGCCCATTTTGTCACTTTGCTACCGTCGATGTAATCGCTGTGGTAGCTAATACCCGTGACACCAAAAACATAAGGAAGCGAGTAGTCATTCTTTGGATCAAATGATTGGCCGAGCAAGCCTGGGCGTAACTGGTCAAAATGACCAATCTGGCTTTTATCAATTTTAGCGAGCATATCCTCGTTGATCATGCGCTCAATAAAATAGGTTGAGGCAAACGCCAGATCATAGCCTTCACTGTTTAGCAGCTTAAGCTTGGCATACATGGATTCGTTACTCTCGAATGTCGAGTAGTTCACATCAACCTGGTATTTTTCTTCAAACGCTTCAATGACATCCATGGGCATATACTCTGCCCAATTATAAAGATTGAGCACCTTATCTTCAGCATGGACGCCGCTTGCGAATACCGTCGTGAGTGCAAGTGCTGTTGCGGTGATTCCGTGAGTGATTTTCTTCATTATCATGGTCCTTCAATGGCTAACTGGCCGAGTACACGTCGAGCGCATAATATTGCACCCAGACTCTGTATAAAAGCCTTTTCTTGATCAATCTCGGCCTTTTTAAAGGTTCCGCTAAACAGTAGCATAATGCCGTGCTCGCCCCCTAAACTCGCGCCGAATACAAGGTGAGTGATATGGGTGATGACACAGACGGTTCGATAAATAGTCCTTATCGTCACGATAAAGAAAATAGGTTGCCCCCCAGTCAAAAGGCAGTAAGGTAACCGTTCTAATTGGCGGCGGAGATAAGTATTTGAACGAACTGACCATCATCGATGATATTGCGACTCATGGCCTTAGTGTTTGTGACGATTTTTTATCGGCGCAAGCGGTTAGCGATTTGCAGGCATGCTTACCCGCTCAGTGGAATCAAGCGGCAATCGGCCGAGAGCGTAAACAGCATACCAATACCCAAATTCGTCGCGACAAAATCTATTGGTTAGAACGTGATACGGCGCCCGCTATCGATACGCTTTTGGATAAAATGGCGAATTTGCAGTACGCCTTCAATCGGCATTTATTCTTGGGGTTGTTTGAGTACGAGGCGCATTTTGCTAAGTACAATCCCGGTGATTTTTATGCCAAACATTATGATGCGTTTGAGGGACGATCAAATCGTAAAGTCACGACGGTACTCTATCTAAACCACGATTGGTCTGAGCAAGACGGTGGTGAAATCGTGATTTACAACCCTGATGGGTCGCATCGCCAAACGCTGTGGCCCAAAGCGGGACGGCTGGTCACTTTTTTATCCGAAGCGTTTCCCCATGAAGTGCTCCCGGCCAAGAGGCAACGGTTTAGTATTGCGGGTTGGTATCGGTTAAATGGCATGAGTGGCCGACGTGTTGATCCAATTCGTTAACCACAGCCATACTGAATGCCATATGAGAACCGAGGTGACAATTGTGTATGGCACGCCCCCCACAGCAACAATGTTTTTTTACCGACACGACGTTTGATCCGCAGCAAGGTGTGGCTATGCCCCAAGCTGACGTCTATTGGTCCCCAAACTGGCTAGCGAGCAATCAAGCGGACGCGTTTTTTACATCGCTTCGCGAACAAGCGGCTTGGCAGCAACTTCCTATTTCGATGTTTGGGCGGACCGTGATGCAGCCGCGCTTATTAGCTTGGTATGGTGATCATGCTTATACCTACAGTGGACTCACATTATCTCCCCGCCCTTGGACACCAGAGTTACTGGATTTGAAAGCGCGTGTTGAAGCTGCCACCCACGCCCGTTTCAATACCGTCTTGCTCAATCTCTATCGAGACGGTAGCGATTACATGGGCTGGCATAGAGACGATGAATTGGAATTGGGGAGGCAGCCGACCATTGCCTCGGTGAGTCTGGGCGCGAGTCGTCGGTTTTTATTCCGTCACCCCAAGCGACAGCTAAAGCGTGAGTTTTTACTCGATCATGGCTCACTGTTAGTGATGGCAGGCGAGACGCAAACCCACTGGCAACATAGTGTGCCCAAAACGCAAAAGCCGCTGGGTGAGCGAATCAACCTGACGTTTCGTTGGTTAAACAGTGAAGAGGCTAAGTAAAGCAAGCTGATCGCCTGCGGTGAACAAGTCACTATCGCATTACGCCTCGTCCATGCGATCGCGTGAAATTTTTAGGAAAGACGCGTGAGATTTTTAGCAACGAATAGGGGAATGGCAGTAATAAATGCTGAAAATAACAGCGGATTGGTCGAAGTTTGACGCTTTTGTTTGTAAAACAGCCATCTGAAACTTTTATTAAATAATAAGTGTTGACTCGATCACGTTTATCCGTAGAATGCCTCCCCGTACCGCAGAGACGGAAACAAAACAAAGGCGCGTTGGCAGAGTGGCTATGCAGCGGATTGCAAATCCGTGTACCTCGGTTCGACTCCGGGACGCGCCTCCAAGTTCCTCTAGGTGCACAGTAAAATCGGACGCGGGATGGAGCAGTTTGGTAGCTCGTCGGGCTCATAACCCGAAGGTCGTTGGTTCAAATCCAGCTCCCGCAACCAATTTTTACAAAGCGTGATGCAACGCTTAATTGCATAGGCGACATTAGCTCAGCTGGTAGAGCGCGACCTTGCCAAGGTCGAGGTCACGAGTTCGAACCTCGTATGTCGCTCCAAGTTTTGCCCACATCAAGCATGATTGATGTTACGGACGCGGGATGGAGCAGTCTGGTAGCAAGCGTGATGCAACGCTTAATTGCAGTGATGCAACGCTTAATTGCATAGGCGACATTAGCTCAGCTGGTAGAGCGCGACCTTGCCAAGGTCGAGGTCACGAGTTCGAACCTCGTATGTCGCTCCAAGTTTTGCCCACATCAAGCATGATTGATGTTACGGACGCGGGATGGAGCAGTCTGGTAGCTCGTCGGGCTCATAACCCGAAGGTCGTCGGTTCAAATCCGGCTCCCGCAACCAATTTTTACAAAGCGTGATGCAACGCTTAATTGCATAGGCGACATTAGCTCAGCTGGTAGAGCGCGACCTTGCCAAGGTCGAGGTCACGAGTTCGAACCTCGTATGTCGCTCCAAGTTTTGCCCACATCAAGCATGATTGATGTTACGGACGCGGGATGGAGCAG